>JAGGZS010000345.1 GCA_021161885.1 bacterium | reverse complement strand
AATAAAAATTGCTTTATTATTCATCTTTATATTTTGCGATTATCCCGGGCACATCGTCAGGAGTAACTTTTCCAAAAACGTCATCATCTACCATAACTACGGGCGCAAGTCCGCAGGTTCCGACACAACGGGCTGACTGAAGGTGGAACAATTTGTCTTCTGTAGTTTCGTTGAGATCGATTTTTAAATAATTTCTAAACGTATCAAGCACCTGTTGAGCTCCTTTTACGTAACACGCTGTCCCGAGACAGATGCTGACAGAATGTTTCCCTTGCGGTTTAAGGCGGAACATATGATAAAATGTAGCCACTCCGTAAACCTTAGCTGTAGGTACATCAACTCGTTCGGCTATTTGAGCCATAATATTCTGCGGCAAAAAACCGAAAATTTCCTGGGCTTTCTGAAGTATGGTTATCAGGTAGCTCTTACTATATTTTTCTTGACTGCATTGTGTTATAAATTCATCGAGCTCAGGTGTAATAGTGTAAACTTGTTCTTTATTATCCATATTCATTTTTATATTCCTTTTGGTAATCTTGGTTTATAATGAGTATGTAAATATTTATGAGATACTTCCGATAAGGGTTTACCGAGAAATTCTTTGTATATATGCTGTATCTCTGGGTTACGATGTGATTTTCGGATAACCTTTTTTTCGTCTATAGTGTATAACGCTTTGGCTCTTAATTTAATAATTTCCTCATCAAGAGGTATGGCGTTTGCTCCGGCGTAAGGCTGTCCGCCGCCGCCTACACATCCGCCGGGACATCCCATTATTTCAATAAAATGGTAAGGAGACGTTCCCGCTTCAACCTGTTCCATTAAAATTTTCGCATTTTTCAATCCATGACCGACAGCCACTTTAATCTCTTTACCCTGAATATTTATTGTGGCTTCTTTGATTCCTTTCATTCCTCTTATGGCATTGAATTCAATATCTAAAAGGGTTTCGCCGGTAATAAATTCATAAGCGGTTCTTAATGCCGCCTCCATAACACCGCCTGTTGTGCCGAAAATAGCACCTGCTCCCGAAGACAACCCTAAAATCGGATCGGGTTGAGATGGTTTCAAATTAATAAAATCTATTCCCATAGATTTAAGCATCCATACGAATTCTCTGGTTGTTACTACCGCATCGGTGTATGGGTTGCCGTTTTCATCGGTTTGTTCAGGCCGCTGCGCCTCAAACTTTTTGGCGGTACAGCACATTACAGCGAGATTAAATATCTTCGACGGATCAATAGCCTGTTTCTGTGCGTAAAACGATTTTGTCATAGCAGACATCATACTCATAGGCGATTTACAAGTTGATACGTGCTTGAGTATTGCCGGATGAAAATGTTCCACGTATTTCATCCATGCCGATGAGCACGATGTAATCATAGGGAGTTTTCCGCCTTTGGTAAATCTCTCTATAAACTCGCTTGCCTCTTCCATAATGGTAAGGTCGGCTGAAAATTGTGTATCAAATACTATATCAACACCTATTTTGCGTAACGCGGTGATTGTCTGTCCCTGCATATTGTGTCCTGGCGGCAGCCCGAACCCTTCACCTATTGCCGCGCGCACAGAAGGAGCGAACTGGGCGATTACTATAATTTCAGGGTTTTCTATTGCTTCCCAAACTTTGTCCGATGAACTTTTTTCAAGGAATGCCGCTGTCGGACATACATTTATACATTGCCCGCACCCCACGCATACGGAATCTTTAAAAGATAAATTAAATCCGGGCATAACTACCGTATCGAATCCGCGATAGGCTTGTCCAATAGCAGATACCCCTTGAACTTCTTCACAAACCCTTATACATCTCTGGCACAATATACATTTATTAGGATCTCGTATAACTGCCGCGCCGGATAAATCGAGATCATAATGTTTTTTTACGCCTTCAAAATATCTTTCTCTTACGCCCATAGCATAAGCGAGCCTTTGGAGTTCGCAGTTGCCGTCCCGTTCGCAAGTTTGGCAGTCTTTCGGATGGTTATCCAAAATCAGTTCTACAATATCACGCCTTGCCTGGCGGATAGAAGGAGAAGTTGTGGTAACTTCCATTCCTTCCTGAACCGGTGTGGCGCATGAAGCCACAAAATTTTTTATACCTTTAACTTCAACAATACATACTCTGCATGCCCCTTCAAGACTAAGTTGGGGATGGTAACACAATCTCGGCACCTTAATCCCTATTTCTTCTGCCGCGTGCATTATTGATGTGCCGGCAGGAACATTTAGTTTTTCTCCATCGATTATTACCGTAACATTATTTTTTGTCATTTTACTCACCAATTTTATTGATTATAACTTTTTAACCGCGTTAAATTTACATGTTTCTTTACACAAACCGCATTTTATACATAAAGACTGGTCTATTTTATGGTTTTTTTTCGGTGCTCCGCTTATACATTGTACAGGACAGACACGGGCACAGGCTGTGCAGCCGATACATTTTTCCGTATCAATTTCATATCTTAAAAGATTTTTACACCGATGAGCCGGACATCGTTTATCTTTGACGTGCGCTTCGTATTCATCCCTGAAATACCTTAATGTACTTAAAACCGGATTCGGAGCGGTTTGTCCTAACCCGCATAGAGCGGATTTTTTAATCAGGCTACCCAGCCGTTCCAGTTTTGCGATATCCTCCATTTCACCTTTGCCGTCGGTTATGCGCTGAAGTATTTCTAACATTCGCATAGTTCCTTCACGGCACGGAGTGCATTTTCCGCATGACTCGTTCTGGGTAAATTCAAGAAAAAATTTAGCTATATCTACCATACAGTCGTCTTCGTCAAGAACAATCATACCGCCTGATCCCATAATTGAACCCGCCTGATTCAATGAGTCGTAATCAACAATTGTATCAAGATATTCTTCAGGCAAACAACCTCCCGACGGACCGCCTGTTTGAACCGCTTTAAATTTTTTGCCGTCTTTTATTCCTCCGCCGTTCTTAAAAATAATATCTCTTAATGTCGTTCCCATAGGAACTTCAACAAGACCGGTCTGGTTGATTTTTCCAGCGAGGGCAAACACTTTCGTTCCTTTTGAACATTCAGTGCCTATTGACGCGAACCATTTTGGTCCGTAAAGAAAAATAAGAGGTATATTCGCGAATGTCTCAACATTATTTATAATTGTAGGTTTACCCCATAATCCCTGCAAAGACGGATAAGGGGGTCTCGGGCGGGGCATACCTCTTTCACCTTCAATAGAATGAATTAAGGCTGTTTCCTCACCGCAAACAAAAGCTCCTGCCCCGAGCCTGAGTTCAATATCAAAATCAAAACCGCTGCCAAGTATGTTTTTACCTAACAGATTATATGTTCCCGCAAGGGTTAAGGCGTTCTCAAGTCGTTTGATGGCAAGCGGATACTCTGCACGGATATAAATAAAGCCTTTTGAGGCTTTTACAGTATAACCGGCAATAATCATCCCTTCAATAATTGAGAACGGATCACCTTCAAGCATACTTCTGTCCATAAACGCGCCCGGATCGCCTTCGTCAGCGTTGCAGATGACATATTTATCATCTGATTTTGTCTGATAAGTAAAATTCCATTTTACCGCTGTAGGAAACCCGCCGCCCCCTCGCCCTCTAAGCCCTGCTGTTTTTATAGATTCTATGATAGATTCGGAAGTTTCGTTTTCAATACAATGGGCAAGAGCCTCAAACCCTTGATAATATATATATTCATCTATACTTTCCGGATCAATAATACCGCAGTTTTTTAAAGTCAGCCTTAACTGATGATTAAAATATTCCACATCGCCGTAATGCTCAAAAAAATGGTTTTGGATTTTAAATTCACCAACTAGTCTATCAACTATTTTGTTATTTTTTATGTGCGATTCGATAATTTCGCCAAGATCGGATTCCTGAATATTTTTATAATAAATGCGTTCGGGAAAAACGTAGCAGGTTATCAAGTTAGGATCAATATCTTCTCCGTAAAGGCTTAAACTCATTCCTGAAGCTATTTTAACTTGATCGGTTAAATTGTTATTTTTCAGTTTCGCGCTAAAAACATCAATCAAAGCGTTACATTTATCCTGCGCTTCGCCTCCGGCAAAGAAAATAAATTCATTTTTGTACAGACAAGTTGTTTTTTTATCAAGTATATCTTCTACCACCGGACCGCCTAACCCCTGCACGTGTTTGGTAAAAATCTCAAACGCTTTTTGAGGAGTAACTTGACCGTATTTAACAGGAATGCTTCCAGGTGTAAATATTCCGACAATCGGTTCACTGCTGCAATGACCGGTACACCCTGTTTGATGGAGAATAATATCTTTACGGCCGGACGCCTTGATCATCTTCTCAAATTCTTTGTAAACTTCCTTAGCACCTGAGGCATTCTCGCAGGTAGCTGAACCTACCTGTATTTTAATGTGGTCAAAAATATGGTTTTCCCGCAGATTTTCTTTGCTTTGCTCTTTAATTTTTAAATATTTTTTTATAATACCTTTCACGTTCATCACTCACTTTTTAAAGTTTTTGGTTACGTTATTATTTATTTCGTATGGCTAAAATAAGACAGAAGCTCAAGTTTGTCTGTAAAATCAACACTTCGCGCCATAATACCGCCGGGCAACTGCAAATGTCTCTGGGTAAAGTTGAGAATAGACTTAATTCCGCTTAATATTATTATTTCAAGAATCTCGTCAACCGTTTCGTCCGGTACAGCTATAATCGCGATTTTAATATTTTTTCTTTTTATTACCTCCTTGGCTTGATTTACGGAATAACATCTTTTCCCGTGAAAAAATTTACCTATTTTATTTAAGTCTGTATCAAAAATTGCCTCAATAGAAAACCCTCGTTGTTCAAATCCTTTATATCCGAGCAAAGCGTTTCCCAGATTACCGCATCCGAACAAACACAATTTGTTGTCCGTAGCGACCCCCATAATTTTGCGAAGATTTGCCAAGAGCAAATTAACGTCATACCCTTTTTTCCTGCATCCGAATTTGCCAAAATACGACAGGTCTTTTCGTATCTGCGTTGACGTTAGCCCTAAACTGTCGGCAAGTTCTTGTGATTGAACCACTTCACGATCTTCGCTTATTAAGCGCCTTAGCTGTTTTCTATAAAGGCTTAATCTTTTTATGGTCGCGTTTGGTATTTTGCTATACGGCATACGGTTTCATCTTCTTAAGAATTAATAAATTTTAAAATAACGTGAAATATATCACTTTTTATATTGTGAATATAATCACAATATTTGTCAACATAAAAATAAAAAAACATACGCTAAATAAAAAAAATTATTTCGGCTCATATTCTTGAGCGTAATCTTTAACCATAGCGTCAATGGCATTAGCCCTTATTGTATCTAAAGCACGAAATTTTACGGCAGAAGTTTTTTTGCTTTGAAATCTGTTTTTAAACCTGATAACTTCGGCAGTTACGTTAAATGGCGGAGACGGCAGTGTAATAGTTCCTGAGAAAAATGATTTTTTATATTTCTCCCATTGCGGCATCTCCAATGATAAATTAAGTAATGTTTTTTCTGGGAAAGAATTATTACTTTCTATTAAGACTCCGTTAGCGGATATGTTAAGTGTTTTTCCGTTAAAAACACTTGATGAGGAATTAGATATTTTTAGTTGTTTATAAAGATCAACTTCCTGAACAAAAACCGAAAATTTGTTGTCTACACGTTTAAACTTTCTGCGTTCTTGTGTTTTATTATCCACAATAAGCCTCCATAAAAAATTATGTAAAAAACTTTTTAGGTATATTTTTGTTGATAACAATCAATGCGTTTTACGGTTTAATTAATATTTTCAATAGATGCTAACGTAGAAAAATCGTAAATACGATTTTATCTGATTGCCAAAGCATAGCGAGAGCTAAACCTATTTTCTCAAACGTATCATATGGTTCGCCTATTTCAATATGGATTACGTTATGCCGTCTTGTTTAATCTGTTTGGCGTATGCAAATAGTTCTCATTACATAAAACTCCCCGCCCTTACGGACGTGGAGTTCCCGCTGGGATAAAAAGCGTTATTGCCAAACTTGAGGTCCCATGGAAAAAAAGGGACATAAAAACTCCTTAAATAATTCAAGACTAAAAAGTAATAACGATTACATTATTTGCTGGATATGTAACATACGTTTTAAATTAAAAAAACTATGGATAATAATACACAATCAAGCGAATTAAATCAATTTTTTTATACATCAAGAGCAAATTAAAACAACAACCTTTTATGTTATTGCGAACAAACAAAGTTGTCAGGGCGAACCCCTGAAGGAGCTGTTAAAATCTTAACTTTTCATATTTTGAGATATATCCATCGATAACGCTCCTCCATTAGAATAAAAAGCGATAACCATACGGCTTTTTATGGTTCAATGCGGAATCTTGTATTCAAATATTCTTCCAGTTTATTTTCAGGCAAATACCATTGTTTACCTATCTTGCCGGCGCCTGGAATATCGCCGTTTTTCAACATTCTGCTTAGGGTAGTTGGATGAATAGGCAATACATTTTTAATTTCTTCAATAGATAAATATTTTTTCCCTTTAAAAACAAATGCCATTTTATTCCTCCTTGCTGAAAATTTTAAAAACAATTTATATACAATTATTATATATAATTAAATATTAAGCGCCATATTTTTTTGTTTTACCCATCGCCCCTCTTTCCATACTTTTTTAAATTTTTTTGCCATATAATACATGAGCCACATTTTTTCATCGCTTAAATTTTTGTCGGTCTCATAATCTGAACAAAAATTTTTTATTTTATTGTTGATAGATTTTTTAGACTTTTTTTCTTCACTTAAATATTTCAACATTTCCTGTAATTGATCAACGCGAGGCAGCCAAACAATTCCGTATAAATTTATATCTCTTGGCAAAAAATAGTTTCTTTCGAAATCCATCCATTTTTCTTCGCCGTTAATCACCGTTTTTTTTATT
>JAGGZS010000064.1 GCA_021161885.1 bacterium | reverse complement strand
GACAACTGAAAGTTGAAACAGAAGATACCCCGTCCGTAAGGGCGGGGAGATTCATAGGATAAAAAAACGGATGAAAAAATTTTTTTTGCTAATATTTTTTTTGGCTTTATCAACATTTTTTTACGGGTGTTCAAAAAAAGATAACCCTGATGAACAAAAAGAACAATCCGCCGGTCAGGATACACGAAAACAAAAAATGGATTTATCGTTAAAAAAACAAAAATTAAATAACGATATTTATCTTTCTTTCCCCATGATAAAAAATTATCTTTTTTCTGAAGCAGATATTTTGTCTCAGGAAAAAAGTTTGAATGAAAATAAACAATCGATCCATAAAATAACCGCAGTAAAATGTGTTTTTGAGACATCCGAGCCACTCGAATCGGTACATGAGCATTATAAAAAAATATTTCCGGAAGATAAATTCAGGATAAATTATAAAGATAATAAAATAAGGGCATTTTTTTGTTCGGATTTTTTAATAAACTCGGTAGACGGATTAAGCTGTATGGTAACCTTAAAATCGACTAAACCGTTTTTAAATTTTACTGATGATGTAATAGATAAGCAAATAGAAGTTATTAGAGGGCAAATTACGCAATACGAAAAAATAAAGAAAATTTTGCAAAACAAGCTCAGCCGGAAAATTGCTGTGGAAAAAACTTATCTTGCCTTGCAGGATTGTCTTGGACGAATGAAAGAATTGAAAATCCAAGCGTCGGCTCTTAGCAATAAAAGTACCCTTATAGAGTTATCATTGGGTTATATCTTACCTTCTCAATTACGCCCTCAGCCTGCGGATAACGATTAGTTTAACGCCTGTAATATGATGCGTATCTTCTGTCATGACGGGGTCTATGATGGCGTCGATGTCTGCGGCAACCGCGGCAACCGCGGTAATAACTGGGATAGTTATAGTACACGCGGGGCCGACAAACGTATTCCTCTGAATAATAAGAAAAAGATGCTTCAGGCGTCCGGTATCCGTAAGAATAATAGGTGCCGGTGCCGTAAGGATAAGGATAATACGTGCTGGGGGTGCGGTAAAAAGAACGTGCGGGTCGGTCGTCCGTAAAAATGTTATAAACGATGTTTGCGCCTACAACACCCGTTAAAATTTTGCCTACTGTGGCCCATTCTTTATCACCGGCGTAACTGTTGCCGGCAGTAAAAGTCATCAAAGTTGATAATAAAATTAAAGCTGTGAATAAAGTCAATTTTCGCATCTTAAGCCTCCTTGATAAAAAGTTGCAGTCCGTCTTTTTTTAACTAATAAAATAGACGCGGAAAAATTTTTTTTATTCAAATTTTTATTAAATAAATTATGCGGTTCACAGAATATAATCAGCAGAAAAGTTTTGATATTTTCGATGATTTTTTGTCTTCAGGCATTCTTAACTTGATTGGAAATCCAATATTTTGCGAAAAAAGTTTATTTTTTAAATATAAAACGTTTTTTTATAGACAAAAAACCGGTAAATGAGATTAAAAGCAATACCAATGTTGTTGGTTCAGGAACAGTCATAGTATAATATGAATCATAGTTATGTACTGCAATCCCTGCGTAAGAGGAATAGGTTTCAAAAACAGTTTCCGCAGGAGCTAATACGGTTTCCATCTCTTTTTCTTTTTTGCCGTAGAAACTTACATAAGGACCTTCTCCCGTAGGAGCGGTTTCGATCCCGACCGCAACTTCTGTGCCGACAATATCGCCGTATATCAATTCATTAAGCGCATCGTTGATTATCTGGTCGGTTATATTCCTATAATCCATTACGGTTATATAATCGCTTAGGTCCATGATATGATACAGCAAATTTTTTGTTGTGCCGTTCCATTCGATATTAAGCCCTGATTCGTTATCATACCAGCGTGGAATAACCGGTCCGAAAAGCATATTTTGCCCTGAAGCGGTTATCAGTTGTTTCTGTTCTGAGAGCATATCCATATAATACTTTGAATAAGTTGGTTGACTGCTCCACCATTCTGATGAGATATAAGGTTCAATATCAACATTAAACCCGTCAAAATTTTTGGTTGCGGAACTTGATGAATTGTAGTCAAGAACATGGCTTATCATCGCTAAAGCATCTGTTCGTTTTTCCGGTAAGAAATAGTTCCATGTTTCTAATGCCGCCGACCCTAATAAAGCATGAACTTCCAACCCCCTGCTGTGAGCGTCGGATATGAACGAACGATATAATTGAGGATTATCTATAATATCGTTGCCGGCGTAACCTGCACCGTTAAAATAATCGGCGTATAAATATATTGTTTCGATATTTTTAGATTGGGATAAATCAAAAATTTTGTTTCTTTCGTCCACATCGTTTAAAGCTGTACGGGTATGCGATTCCCAAACCCATATAGACCTTGATACGGCAAATGATGGGTTTGAAAAAATTAAAACTATAAAAATAATCAGTATACATAGTAAATTTTTATTAATTTATTCACCTTAGAATAAACCTTTGTTAGATACTTTGGAAATATAAATCATGTTATTATATAAGATATTCATTGTCAAGGATTTTATACATCAAGAATTATTGTTTGAAAAAATATGTAGATGAGAAAATAAGTTTAAGAGCATAAAAAATACCCCTACACCTTCCTTGTAATGTGGCAGGTGCCGGAGAAACGGGGAATGAAGGTTTGCGGGAAAATCCGTTTTGCCTCGTTTAAGATTTGATTCGGATTCGCGTATCTTAATGAGAAATGTATCAGGTACAATTTTTTAACTTTTGCTTTTTTTGCCAGCTCACCTGTTTGCTTTGCCGTTAAATGATAATATTTTTTCGCCAAATCAATTTCATTATGCATGAACGTGGCTTCGCAGTATAATTCATCCGAGCCTTGGGCAAATTTTATTATTTTTTTTTCTAAATTATTATTTAAGATGGTATCGGTGATATAACATATTTTGTATCCGTGCTCGTTGATAATCAGGTCATCATATAGATTTTTCAATAAAAATGTTTTTGAATTATGGGTTATAGTATCTGACTGCTCAAATTTTTTTTTCTTAAGATTTTTCAGCCATTGCCCTTTGGGCAGTCCGTAATTGTGCAGTTTATTTTTATCTATTTTAACTCGGTTGTGTTCCCGCAGCACATATCCTATTGTGGGGATATCGTGCTCGAGCCGTATAATTGAGCATGAGTAAAATTCGTTGTTAATTATTGGGTTTGTGTTTTTAATCGATCCTATAAAATGTTTTTTAGCAAACGCTTCTTTGCATTTAAGCAGGTATTTTTTTATCGTGCGTGGATGAATATCCCATACTTGCACTTCGAATTTGGAATCGTAAATCAGGTTCCACGTATACCCTCTGAGCTTGTGCATGATGATATCCGATATTGGGGCGGGTCCTGTGAATGTGATTTTTTTATCTTCCCGCAGGTTCATCCTAAGAATGTTGTCGAACCCGATAATATGGTCGATATGAGCATGCGATATTAGCACTGTGCCGATATTAATAAATTCTTTGGTAGTGAGTGTATGGTTGTTGCCGCAGTCCATGAGGATAGACCGGTATTTGCCGCTCACATTTTTTATGTCTACATATACGCTGTGGTCGTCTCTGATAAAACCGACGGGTTTAGGGAATAAATATTTCATAAATTTTTTCTAATATGGTAAATTAAGATTGAGTTTTACAGCACTGCCTATTAATATTATACTAATTTGTCGATAAAATACATTAATTTTTTAAGATTATAACTATGACGCTAAATACATCGGATATTCCTAATCAAATAGAACTTTTAATCAGAGATTACAAAAAATGCGTAAGGTTCCAGAAAAACGTAAGCAGGGATTTTGTATACAATACTTTTGTAGAAAAATTAGTCAAAGTGCTCGGCTGGGACCCTTGGATAGAAGAAGATTATGAACCGTTTTTTATTGAGATCGGCAACGAGATTTTCTACGGGGCTAAACTTGTTCTGCCAAGCCGTGAGAAAGCACTGATACTGCATCTTGACGACGATAAACTCAATACCCTTGATGAACTCGAGAAACAACAGCTCGATATGAGTTTCTATACGCGTCTCGCGTTCCTTGCTTTGTCTGAGAAAAATTTCCCCTGCGATTTTAAACTTATCTGGTTTACCTCAGTCAGCAAAAATTTTGTTTATTCCTTAAAAGATGAAAAACGGTTAAGTTATTTCGCCTCACAATACGAGCAGTACGATAAACTGAACAGGCTGGTTTTTGAACGGAACTTTTTTTCGCTTTTGCGGTCGCCGTCGTATAAGGAATCGGGGTGTAAACTGGCTATGTGGATACGCCGTTGGGAATCTATTTTGATAGATTGCGTATACGATGCCGATGATGTCAAAAATATAATAGATTTTCTTTTAACAGTAGTGATGTTCAGCCGGTCAGATATCCATGCTCACGGGGTAGCTGTACCTGACAAAAACCTGCTGGAAAATCTGTTGGTGAAATATTATCTGAGGAGCAAAAAAGAGTTTCTTATTGAGGTGGATTTTAAATCAATCATACCAGAAATATTTAAAAGTTACCGTGAAATATATAATTTTCGTTATTATCAAGATGTGGAAGGCATTAAGTATATCGATAACGATACTTTCGCGAAATTGCTGGGGGAATTGGTGTGCCGTTCGTCAAGAGTTTTTTCGTTTGATTCGCTCGGGCTCGCTTATTCATTACTCGAAAATGAGGAACTGATAGAAAAATTGTTGAAAAATCCATCGGTCAAGGAATGGTCTCTGCCTCAGCCGGTTTTATCTAAACAGGTAGAAATTGCGTTCAGGTCTAAATCTAAAATGAAAAAATTGATAATTCATGTGGACGGCGGGGATATAGGGCATGTCATAGGATTATACGACCAGTTAGAAAAAATATATGAAAAAATCAACAGTGATTATTTGAAAGCTAACAAAAATAAAGATGATTATTTTGGCGGCGATTTATTCGGCAGAAAGTTTTCCGCCTCTAACCAGCTTGATATGATACCAAATATTCCGTGCCGGATTCTTGAAAACAACATAAAAATAATTCCTCCCGAAAAGTCGAAAATCAGGACATTAATTATTTTATTGATAAACAAAACAATCGCGTCTATGGAAAAAAACACCACCTCCGATATAACTTTTCCGAAAACTATTCATTTTGTTAATTAACTTTTTAAAAAGTATTTAGGTTCGTTAATTTTATTCATTTCAAAAGTTGAATAAAAATTTTTTTCTCTTTGTGTATATGGAACATAAATTGCTTAGTTGTGTAATGTCTAAAATATTATAACCATTTACAGAAAGGAAAAAGAATTATGACCACCACATTATTTGAATTAATGCAAGCATTGACAGATGTATATGAAGACGACGCATCAATAGTGGGTCTGGTAGATTACCTTTTTGAAAATGGAAACATTTGCCTGTTTTAAATAAAAATTTATTGATATAAATTAATGGATTAATTCAGGAGTTTATATGGGTTCACAAGATGAAAGCAAACATATTCTTATAATCGAAGATGATGTAAGTACAGCTCAAATGCTTGAAATCGGTTTGAGATCGTATGGGTTTACCACTCATTTAGTTTGTGACGCTTACAGCGCGATGAGTTACCTTAAAACGCGCATACCCGATATTATTCTGCTTGATTTTTGGGTTCCAGGTGATATGAATGGATTACAGCTATGCGAAAAAATTAAGACTAACCGCTTCAGCTATATTCCGGTAATAATACTTAGCGCTGTGGATGATGAAAAAACCAAACTGGTTGGTTTTAAAGCGGGTGCAGATGATTATATCAGTAAACCGTTTAACTTAAAATTACTCGTAGCGCGGATTAATTCGTTTTTACACAAAAAAGAAATAATGGAAGAGCTTGTTGTGAATAACAGAAATTTAACGGAACTAAACAGCATAAAAGATGATTTTTTATCGGTTTGTTCGCATGATTTAAAAAATATTATTATGCCCATAATGGAAGCAAGTTCTTTGATGCGTGATAATATTGCGCCTGACAGCAACCTCAAGTTTTCCGATATTATTTATCGGCAAAGCAAGAAAATGGTGAATTTACTTGAGATGTTGTTAAAGTCAACAACTAATAATGAAGAGAACAACAAACTGAATTTAACAGAGATAAATATAACCCAATTTCTTCAGGATTACCTTAAAGATTGTGAACTGATACAAAATGTTGAGGATATCGAATTTAATCTTGAAATGATAAAAAAGATACAAAATTGGATTATTGATCCGGTTAAAATAGATGAGGTTATTACTAATCTGGTATCAAACGCGCTAAAATTTACTCCGGCAGGGGGTAAAATAACGTTTATTCTTGACGGGTTCCGAAAAGGCGGGCTTGATTATCTTGTCATAGGGGTCAAAGATACCGGCGAGGGCATTGCGGCAGATAAGTTAGACAATATTTTTGATAAATATTTTACATCCAGATCGTATAGGAAAGGGCTTGATATGGGGTTGGGGTTGTCTATTTGCAAAACTATCGTGCAGCAGCATGAAGGTTTGATCTGGGTTGAATCTGAATTAGGCAATGGAAGTACATTTTATTTTGCTTTGCCGAAAATAAAACAAAATGCGGCATCTATAAGAAAAACAATCACATCCACATCCATAGGCGCCAATTAAAAGCAAAATTTGTTCTATTCATTGTCTTTGTCTTTATCTTTTTTCTGAAATTCTTCTAATATTTCCCAGATTCTGTTAATAACAAAATTTTTCTGTTCGCTGTTTACCGCGCCTGTTTTAATGAGCAGTTCAATGCCTCTTGCTTCTAATGAAAAATTGAAGATAAGTTCATCGATTTTATCATTATGTATAAAGCGGGTAGTGTCTAAGTTGTCATCTATTGAGTTTCCGTTAATGGATATGATAAACTCCAGTTCAGCTATTTTATTGAAAAACATATTGAATTCCGTAGGGAAACTGCCTCTGCCAGCGATTTTAATTTTTTTCTTAAAATGTTTTGTTTCGCTTTTTTTCTCAGGGTATGCTTCAGGATTGCGGAATGGATCTTTTATGATCTTGCTTTTTTTTAGCTGAATTATAATTTCTACGTCATGGGTTTGCGGATTACGTATTTTTTTAAAATTTTCCGACCGTTCAAACCGAATCCATCCTAATGGATGCAAAGGTTTTTGCCTATCGAATACAAATTTGCGTGTTTTCGGAAAAACAGGAAAAATTTGCGTTGCAACCGATTGAATGCCGAAACTTTTTTTGCATTTTAAACAGAACAGTTTGTTTTTATTAAATTTATCGATTTTTAAGTTTGTTTTACATTCAGGGCATGGGCGGGACAGTTTGCCGAGATTATATTTGCGCATTATTGTCGGGATATTTTTATCGGTATGCAAATTTCCCACAAGAGCCTGCCAGCCGATTCCCCATCCGAGGCAGACATAAAATCCGTTAGATATTTTCTTGATTTTTTCGTTTAGCGTCCAGTAAAAATTATACCCTTCGTCCATTTTGCATTTGCTATAAAAATCAAGTTCGTTTTTCGCTATTTTTCTACTGAATTCTTTAGTAATGGTTTCAAAATAGTTAAAAAGTTCGTTACTGTCAAGATTGGTATTGGATGCGGATTGAATTTTTATGGTACTAAGGCTTGCTTCACCCGCCTTGAGTGTCTCAATATATTGCGAGGTAGCTGTTAAGGGATTTTGTATCGTGGTTGGTTTAGGCCAGTATTTTTTCCATCCGTACGACTGCTTAGAGGTTAAATTCAGCATTTTTATGTCAGATATATCTATGGAGTTCATGGGAAATTCAATATCCTCAATAAAAATTTTAAAACCGTCCTTATCCGATAAACCGGAGTAATCGGGTACGCCAACTGTATTCATTAGGCTTGATTTATCAGGCTGGTTAAGCAGTTTGGCGCTATGGTAAAACCCGTTTATGGAGTTCCCCGGAATATAAGGCGTTCCCCAAGCGGTTTTGGCGAATTGCGATATTTCATGGGCAAAAATTTTGGCGGGAAATTTTAAATGAAGCGTTTCATCGCTTTTTAGAGAATTTAAGATAAATTTTCCTGCTTCTTCCAAGTTAAATTCAGTTTGGGTATCATCAAAAGGAATATCGCTTATGTTGATATTATGAATATTAGTCGAATCGTTAGATTGCTCGAAATGGACATCTTTCAGCCATTTTTTCATAGACCCGATATGGATGGGGGAATAGGCGGTAACTTTATATTTTTGTGTAAATAATGACATATTTTTACTCCAGAAAAAAAGATTTGCCGAAGCGGTAAACAGGTGTTTGTGTGCCAAGTTTTTTATTTGCGTTGAAAAATTTAATTATTTCACCTTTCGGTTTTTGGTTATCCATATTGAAAAAAACAGCTCCTTCTTTTGCCATATATACGGATTTTGCTTCTTTAATCAAGTTGAAAAAAGGGTTTTTTGTGCGTTTAATCCAATCGATATAAGAATTTTTGAAGAAGGGTTTTGATATATCCGTTTTTTTAGGCAGATAAAGAGACAGCAAAAGATGTTTTTTTATGTTTTCTGAAGAAAATTCAAGACTAAATTTTTCGTACCTGAAATATCCCCTGCCGATAGAGCGTTTTGCGCCGATACCTTCATCCTGCAGGAAATTTAAAGTTGTTTCCAATAATTTTAAAGACGAATTTTTGGCGGGTTTGACCAAGAAAAAAAGCCCTGAATTATCTTTAAATTTCAGGATATTGTTTAAATACAATTTCGGGAATTTCATCTGTTTGAATAAAGGGTAAACCATATGCACAGGATGTGATTGTTCAGATATAAAACAGCCGGTCTGGCAGATATCTGAATTTTTTAAATTATCATTAAGATAGTTCTGCAATACTGTTTGCGAAACAAAAAGATTGTGTCGGCAGTCTTTGTGCCGGCATAAAAATTTTTCGTAAAAATCGGCAGGTTTTGGGAAAAAGTAATAATTGTCAAAAAAAGGAAAAGCCGAGGAAATCGTAAAAGGCAAGTCTAATGTGTCGCCCTGAAGGCGGTTCAGCGCAAAAAGGGTATCGCACATTATTCCATAGAGTGTATCCGAGTGAATAATAGGTTCATCTAATACAATATCGTTAAAAAAAAGTTTATATCCCGTTAGTTTAATAGCCATAAATCAACCTGAAATATTTTCCTGAATTTATTTTTTTAAAATAGTTTTTTATTGTAAAGATTCAGGAATGGGTACGTTATCATAAGGCGATTGTAAAGCGCCGTTAATAT
>JAGGZS010000177.1 GCA_021161885.1 bacterium | reverse complement strand
TTAAATGTTGAACCGGATAAAAAAAATGTGTTTTTTTTAAAAAAAGGAGAATCGTTATCTAATAACGAAAAAGTTTACTTGGAAATTGAAGACCGTCGGACAGGCAAAATTTATCCGGGTTACATTATTCTTGATTATTTAAAAACTATAAAAAACGAGCAATATTATGGTATTATAGTGGATACACAAAAAAAACACGAACTTAAGGTTTTTAGCTCCTTTACCAATCTTAAATCACCTGTTAGCATCAAAGATTTTAACACAACAATATTAAACAGGGGCAGCCGATTCGAACCGATGTCAATAAGCCGTATATCTCCTATTATCGGCAAAGTTCTTTTTTCAAAACTAAAAAATTATTTCGCGATAAAACAGCTTAAAACCGCTGTATCGGTATCCGAGGAATCTGATAAGGAAAAACCGTTTGTTACTGAAGCTCGTATTCCACAAAAACAAGTTATCCAAGAGCAAGCTGTTACACCTGAACTTTTGCGGAAAATAGAAGAAAAAACAATCAACATCCCCGCAGATAAAGAAAAAACCGAAAAAAAATTGATAGTTGTAAATCAGGACATTGAAAATTTATTTAAGAAAAATATTGAAAATAATAAACCTAACATAGATGAGCTTAGTCATATAAAAAAACGGATTAAAATCAAGAAAATAATTATTAAACTTTTAGCTTTACAATTAGTTGTATGGCTTGTTTTTATAGGATATAAACTTTTTAAAAACTGGAAGGCATAAAATGTGGGACTATTCAAATAAACTATACGATCATTTCAGAAATCCGAAAAATGTTGGAGAAATAAAAAATCCAGACGCGTTCGCGGATGTAGGCAACATAACATGCGGCGATGCGCTTTACCTAACATTAAAAATTGATAAAAAAACAAATGTAATAACCGATGCTAAATTTAAAACATTCGGCTGTGCAAGCGCTATTGCCTCGTCTTCGGTTCTTACTGAACTTATAATCGGAAAAACAATCGAGCAAGCGCGAAAAATCACTAATAAGGATATTGCCGAAACATTAGGTGGGTTACCCCGTGAAAAAATGCATTGTTCGGTTATGGGACAAGAAGCCCTTGAAAAAGCTATTGCCCAATATCTCGGCGAAGACGCGCCAGAAGAACATATGCACGAAGAAGGGAAAATAGTATGTACCTGTTTCGGGATCACAGATACTCAAATAGGTAAAGTAGTCAGGGAAAATAACCTTAAAACCGTTGAAGACGTAACAAATTTCTGTAAAGCCGGAGGCGGATGCGGACAATGCCATGCGGATATTGAGGAAATTATACGCCAGACAACCGGTTCGCAAGAACCTTTGCCTGCGCCTCCTAAAAAGAAACATCTTACCAATATCCGCAAAATCGCTCTTATCGAGGAAACTATCGACAGAGACATAAGGCCTTTAATGGAAGCGGACGGAGGCGGGATAGAACTGATAGATATAATCGGCAACCGCGTCCTTGTAGCCTTACGCGGCAACTGCGCCGGATGCAGGACAGCACAGTTTACGATTCACTCAGGCGTTGAAGCAAAACTTCGCGAAATGGTTGATGACGACATAGTGGTTGAGGAGGTTAAATAATGAAACCTATCTACCTTGATAATAACGCCACAACCTGCATAGACCCGCAAGTGCTTGAGTGTATGATGCCTTACCTTTCTAATGAATACGGCAATCCTTCTAGTATGCATTTTTTCGGCGGTAAAATTAACCGCAAACTAAATGAAGCCCGCGAACAAATAGCCGATATTATTAATGCCCGCCCGGATGAAATAATTTTTACCAGTTGCGGTACGGAAAGCGATAATACTGCGCTTATGTCGACCCTTGAATGTTATCCGCAGAAACCTCATATAGTTACTACAAGAGTTGAACATTCCGCAATAATGAATATGTGTAAATATCTGTCAAGAAAGGGTATTTCAGTAACATATCTGCCTGTTGACCGAAACGGCATGATTGATCTTAATCAGCTTGAAGATTCAATCAGCGAATCCACAGCCATAGTCAGCATTATGTTTGCCAACAACGAGACCGGCGTGGTTTATCCCATAGATAAAATAGCGTCTATTACCAAAGCTAAAGGAGCGGTTTTCCATACCGACGCAGTGCAGGCAGTTGGGAAAATACCGATTGATTTATCAAAAATACCGATTGACATATTATCCCTGTCAGGACATAAACTTCATGCGCCAAAAGGAATAGGCGTTATTTATGTCAGAAAAGGAACTCGATTCAAACCCTATATAATCGGCGGACATCAGGAACACGGCAGACGAGGCGGGACTGAGAATGTGGCTTCAATAGTCGGGTTAGGTGAAGCCTGCCGGATAGCTAAGGATTGTCTCGAGATAGAAAACACTCAGGTTAAACATTTAAGAAACAAACTGGAAAACACTCTTTTGGAAATAATCCCGTCATCTATTCGTAACGGCCATAAAACATCACGCCTGCCGAATACAACCAACATTAGTTTCGAGTATGTTGAAGGTGAAGGAATTTTGTTATCGCTTAATGAATACGGCATATGTGCTTCATCGGGTTCGGCTTGCACATCAGGGGCGATTGAGCCGTCCCATGTGCTGCGGGCTATGGGTGTTCCTTTTACAGCGGCTCACGGCTCCATAAGGTTTAGTTTGTCAAGGTACAACACCGAAGATGAAATCGATAAAGTTATAGAAGTGATGCCCAGTATAATAGAAAGATTAAGGGCTATATCGCCGTTTTGGAAAAAATAAAACAATATGCGGACCAAATTTTCTCTTTCATTTCTTTTATATATATTATTTATTATGACGATAATCGGATGCGCCCAAAAACCGACTACCCCCGAAAAAGCATTTAATATCACCAAAAAAGCTATATTAAAAAATGACTGGGATACTTACTGGCATATGCTTTCTCAAGAAAGCAAAGACAAGTTCAACACGCAAGTCATTTATATGCAGAAATCTTTTGATAAGCTGTCCCCTAAAATTAAAGACAGAATGCTCGGCTCAATGAACATCAACCGTAACCGTTTGATGAATTTAACAGGCAAATCATTTTTTATTCTTACAATGAAGAGGAAAAAAACAGAACAGGGCGATAAAGAATTTTACGCGAAAGACCTTTTTAAAACATGTACCATCATTAACACTGAACTTAAAAAAAACCAAGCGATTATCAATATTGAAGATGAACAGGGAAACCATGTAGCTATTCCGCTCAAAAAAGAAGGAAATGACTGGAAACTTCATCTTGCGGTTTTTTATTCTTTTTAATTTTTAAGAAATATACTTGCCAACTATTTTTTTTACCGTTATTTTACTATATATACAAACGCTTATTTAATGATTATCGTATAAAAAGAAAGGTATATTTTGGACGAACGCCAAATTTATATTTTTTTCAATCTTCTCAGTATAGGTTACCGCTCGCTCTTATTACTAAAAAACGAGTTCGGTTCGTTATCAAACGCCATAAAAGCAAATGAACACGACCTGCTGAAAATAAAAGGGATACGAAAAAATACCGTAAATAATATTATTGAAAAAAGGGACTCTTCAATTCTTGATAAAGAGCTTGCCCTATGCAAAAAAAGCGGATGTCGCATTATAACTATTGAAGACAGTGAATATCCCGAACAACTTAAAGAAATATCCCTCCCTCCTTTAGTCTTATACGTAAAAGGAGAATTAATGAATGAAGATAAAAACGCTATCGCAATGATAGGCACAAGAAGACCTTCGCAGTACGGAAAAAAAATAATGCGTAAATTAAGTTATGACTTGGCGGAACAAGGCGTTACTATTATAAGCGGGCTCGCAAAAGGGCTTGACAGCTGTGCGCATAATTCCGCTCTTGAGGCTAACGGCAGAACCATAGCTGTGTTGGGGTCAGGGCTTGAGTGTTTGTATCCGAGAGAGAACAAAAAATTAGCGCGCATAATTGAGCAATCAGGGGCGGTAATATCGGAGTTCCCGCTCGAAACAAGTCCTTACCGCTCTAACTTCCCTATCCGCAACAGAATTATAAGCGGGTTGTCTTTAGGGACGATTGTAGTGGAGGCCGCCGTTAAAAGCGGATCTTTAATAACCGCCGGATTCGCTCTGGAACAAAATCGTACGGTCTTTGCGGTGCCTGGCAACATTGACAGCCCTTATTCTGAGGGGACGAACAATTTAATAAAACAGGGAGCGGTTATTGCCAATAACGCTGAAGCGGTCTTTAGGGAAATTCCTTATCTTAAAAGAATAAATAAAGGCGGTAACGAAAAAATCGCCCATAAAATAAATTTTTCTGAAAAAGAAAAAACTATTATTGATTTAGTTTCTAAACAAATAATTCATATAGATAAAATTTTAGATAAAACCGAATTCACAGCGCCGGAACTTACAGTGCTTTTGTTATCTTTGGAAATGAAAAATGTTGTCAAACAGCTTTCAGGCAAGTATTATACTCTACAACCGCAAATTATAGAACTTTAAAATAAAGAGGTCGCTCATGGCAGATTCATTGGTCATTGTGGAATCACCCGCTAAGGCTAAAACTATCAACAAATATCTCGGTAAAAATTTTGTTGTTACTTCATCGGTAGGGCATATAAAGGATTTACCAAAAAGCAAAATAGGGATAGATATAGAAAATAATTTCAAGCCCGAATACGTTGTTATACGAGGTAAATCAAAAGTTATCAGCGAAATAAAAAAACTGGCGGAAAACAAAAAAAATATTTATCTTGCTCCCGACCCCGACCGTGAAGGGGAAGCCATTGCTTGGCATATCGCAAATGAGCTTAAATCAAAAAAAGATAATATTTACCGGATCACGTTCAATGAAATAACAAAATCAGCCGTAAAATATGCTATTGAACATCCGGGGCAAATAGATATAAACAGAGTCAACGCTCAACAGACCCGACGAATTTTAGACAGGTTAGTCGGCTACAAAATAAGCCCTCTTTTGTGGAGAAAATTGTTTACCGGACTTAGCGCCGGACGCGTTCAGTCGGTCGCTCTGAAAATAATCTGCGACAGGGAACAGGAAATATTGGATTTTCAAACTAAAGAATACTGGTCTGTAAAAGCGGATTTAAAAACATTAAGAAAAGACACAATCACCGCCGCTCTCACAAAAAAAAATAACAAAAAAATAGAAATACCTGACCAAAAAACAGCTGACTCAATTGTAAAAGAACTTGAAAAAGAACAATTTGTTATCAAAGACATAACCAGACAAAAAAAGCAGCGCAGACCATACGCCCCTTTTATTACAAGCACACTTCAGCAGGAAGCCGCGCGCCATTATTATTTTAACGCTAATAAAACTATGCGGACAGCTCAAACACTTTATGAAGGTGTCTCTATCGGATCCACCGGCTCAACAGGTTTAATAACATATATGAGGACAGACTCAACACGTATAGCCGATTCCGCTGTCAGCGAGGCGCGTAAATTTATCGCCAATCAGTACGGCAGCAATTATCTACCCCCTAAACCAGTAAAATATTTAAGTAAAAAGTCAGCGCAGGATGCCCACGAAGCAATACGCCCTACTTCACCTTCTGTAACACCTGAGAGCATAAAACAATATTTATCGGCCGAACAGTTTAAACTGTACAGCTTAATATGGAAACGGTTTATAGCTTGCCAGATGAAAAACGCTATAATTTCACAGACATCAGTTGATATTTCAGCGGGAAAATATCTGTTCCGTGTAACAGGGTCTGTAATATCCTTTCAGGGTTATATGAAACTGTATACTGAAAAAAGCGACAATGATAACGACAATAATAAAGAGAATCAGTCTAACAATTATCTGCCGGAATTAAATAAAAACGAAATTTTAGAACTGATAAAACTTCTGCCCAAACAGCATTTTACCCAGCCTCCGCCAAGGTATTCGGAAGCTACTCTTATAAAAATTCTTGAAGAAAAGGGAATAGGCCGTCCAAGCACGTACGCGGCTATTATGTATAAAATTCAGGATAAAAATTACACCACAAAAATTAAAGGCAAATTTCATCCTACAGAATTAGGTTTAATTGTTATTCACGCGCTTACGGATAGTTTTGCCCATATAATGAACGAAAAATTCACCGCTGAGATGGAATCCGATCTTGATAATATAGAAAAAGGATCAAAAAACTGGACAGATATTCTTAAACAATTTTATGAATATTTTGATAAGGAACTGCAGGAGGCGTTAAAATCTATGCAGGTCAAACCGGTTGAAACCGATATTCCTTGCGAAAAATGCGGTAAACTTATGGTTGTCAGATGGAGCAGGAAAGGCGGTTTTTTGTCTTGTTCAGGATACCCCGAGTGCAAGCACACTATGAGTTATACGAAAGACGAGCAAGGAAAGATTATCGCACAGCCGCCTGAAGAGCCCGAGGAAACCGGAGAAATCTGCGAATGCGGCAAACCTATGGTCATAAGAAGCAGTAAATACGGTAAATTTTTAGCCTGTTCCGGTTATCCTCAATGTAAAAAAACCAGATCAATTGACGGCAGTTCAGATGGAAAAAACTCTAAACAACCGAAGCTCATCGACGAAAAATGTCCAAAATGCGATTCACAGCTTGTGGAACGATCCGGTAAGTACGGCACTTTTTACGCTTGCTCTAATTTCCCTAAATGCCGTTACATAAAACCTGAAGAATCAAATGTAAAATGCCCGGAACAAGGGTGTGATGGACATCTTATAAAGCGAAAAGGTAAACGGGGAAAACCTTTTTACGGCTGTTCAAATTATCCAAAATGCTCGTTTACGGCAAAATCGCTTGAAGGACTGAAAAGTAACGATGAATCATAAATTCTTAGAACAGGAATTAAATCGTTTCATTGATTATATAGAAGGAGCGAGAAATGTCTCTTACCACACATCTAAAGCATATCGAAGCGATATCCAGCATTTTATTGATTTTGTTAAAGATCAATTTGATACGCCGGATATACCAGCTGAACCTGATGATGATATCGGAATTCAGTATGTAGCTAACTTAAGGAAAGAAAACATAACAAAACGCTCGATAGCAAGAAAACTGTCTGCTTTAAAAACTTTTTTCAAATATATCCAGAAATCAAACTTAAATTTTATAAACCCTTTTTGCTGCATTTCCTCGCCTCATAAAGGGCGTTCGTTACCGAAATTTATGGATGTAGAGACAACCTCAGCTCTTGTTTCTCTTCCTAAGGAGCAGGGCGGCGGGTTCGCTCCGTCAAGAGACAGGGCAATATTAGAGATTATTTACAGTACCGGTATGCGTGTACAGGAACTTGTTGACCTTAACATCAAAGATATTGATTTGCTCGGCGATTCCGTAAGGGTGTTAGGGAAGGGGAAAAAAGAACGGATAGTTATTTTAGGTCCTTACGCGCTTGAGGCTCTTTCAGAATATATTAATGAACGAAAAAAATTGCTGGCTGAAAAAAAAATAGAAACCACTGCTTTATTCCTTAATCGCCGCGGTACAAGCATAACGGATAGAAGCATAAGAAGAATTTTTAAAAAATATTCCTTAAAACTCGGGCTTGACAGAGATTTATCCCCTCATTCATTAAGGCATTCTTTTGCTACTCATATGCTCAACGCCGGAGCGGATTTAAGGGTTGTACAGGAACTATTAGGACATGAAAGTTTATCAACCACCCAGATATATACTCATGTTACAACGCAACGGATGAAATCGGTTTATAAAAAAACGCATCCAAGGGCTTAATATGGTTTTTACTGTTTTTCAAGTTATTTATAATGTAGGAATTTATCTTTTTTTCATAATAACGCTGCCCTATTTTTTTGTTAAAATCATAACAACAAAAAAGTACAGGGGCGGGCTCATTCACCGTCTTGGTTTTTTATCAAAAGAGGCGAAAAATATTTTAAGGAAAGGAAATATTATATGGGTGCATGCGGTATCGGTCGGCGAAGCGCAGACATCGTTCCCGCTGATTGATAAATTATGTGTGCGATATCCTGAAAAAAATATAATTCTATCCACTACCACGGTAACCGGTCAGGCAGTAGCAAAAAAATGGGCGGTTAGAAGAAATCGGGTAACGGTAATATATTTTCCGCTTGATTTTTTC
Organism: bacterium; assembly: GCA_021161885.1. Taxonomy (GTDB): domain Bacteria; phylum Auribacterota; class Auribacteria; order Auribacterales; family Auribacteraceae; genus JAGGZS01. The sequence goes on along the minus strand of JAGGZS010000177.1, from coordinate 1,075 downwards.
CATATTTTTCATCGGCTGTTCACATCTTATAAAATTGATATGATAATTATTCTGGAAACAGAAATCTGGCCTAATTTTCTTATGGAGGCATACAGGCATAATATCCCTGTAATACTCGCTAACGGGCGTATTTCGCAAAAATCTTATGACGGGTACAAAAAAATACAGTATTTGTTTGCGCAATGTACCCGCGCGATTAAATTTTTCTGTATGCAGGATAAAGCAGACGCGGAAAAATTATATAGACTCGGTATTGATAACAAGCGGATTATCATAAGCGGGAATATTAAATATGAAGCATCTGCCGCAATATCTGTAGACGAAAAAATATCCGAAGCTATGCGTTTTAAATTAAATTGGGATGAAAACGAACCGGTGCTTGTCGCCGGAAGCACTCATAAGGGCGAAGAAGAAATATTATGCCAAATTTTCAATGAAATCCGCAAAAAAATTCCTGCTCTTAAGATGGTTCTTGCGCCAAGGCATCCTGAACGGTTATTGGATGTGGAAAATATTTTAGCGAACAACAATATTACTTATCTCCGGAAAACATCGCTTGATTATTATGACACGATAGATAAATCACCTCAAGTTATCCTTGTAGATACAATGGGAGAATTAAGGCATATTTATCTGCTTGCCCAAGTTTGTTTTATCGGAAAAAGCCTTGTGCCGGGCGGTGGACAAAATATTTTAGAACCAGCTTCTCTTGCCAAACCTATTGTTTTTGGGAAATATATGGATAATTTCGTCGTTGCCTCAAAAAATCTGCTTGAAGCGAAAGGCGCTGTTATGGTCAACAACGCTGAAGAATTAAAAAACATCTTGATTGATCTCTTTTTATCCCCTGAAAAACGTAATATTTTGGGTAATAACGCGTTAAAAGAAATTAAAAAATGCTGTGGAGCCATAGAAAAAATATTATCCTGTGTTAAATCGATTATGCCGGAATAACCCGATTTTTTTTATCTCTTTTAAAAAAGGCTATGTTCAGCTTGTTTTTTTGCGCTTAAAAAAATATTGGTTTATTTTCTTTGATTTTATTTGAAAAATTCTTTAAAATTAAATTTCTGAT
>JAGGZS010000211.1 GCA_021161885.1 bacterium | reverse complement strand
TAAGCACTCTGTGCGGTATCCCTGATTTTAGAAGCCCGAACTCAGGACTCTGGTACCGTTACGATGCAGAAAAAATTTTTCTTATAGATTATTTTTATTCAAATCCCGAATACTTTTTTGATTTTTCCAAAAAATTTATTTTTAAATTTATGGATACAAAACCCGGAATTATCCATCATCTTCTTGCACTGCTGCAAAACAAAAATATCTTAAAACAAATAATAACTCAAAATATAGATATGCTCCATCAGCAAGCAGGTTCTGCCCATGTAATCGAACTGCACGGAAGCCCCATAAAAAATTATTGCGTGGGATGCCGGAAAAATTTTTCTATCGAAGAAGTTACCGCTCAATTAAAGTCTACGCGGGTGCCTCGCTGCGATAACTGCGGCGGATTAATCAAGCCGGATATAATCTTTTTCGGTGAATGTCTTAATAAAAACGTAATAAACAGCGCTATGCGCGAAGCAGAGCAAGCCGACTGCTGTATCGTGCTCGGTTCTTCGTTAGTTGTTTACCCCGCGGCATCTATCCCTCAAATCACCTTGAACCACGGCGGCAAAGTTATAATTGTCAACAGGGACAAAACACCGATAGATAATCAGACTGAATATGCGCTTAATATGGATTTACAAAAATTCGGCGAAGATTTTCTGAAAATTATGATTGATAAAAAAATCATTCAAGAAAACGAAGGATATCATCCACAAAAATAAAATCCTTATCATCAAATTCAAGAGTATGTTCACAACCGGCATACTCTTTAATAACTAATTTTTCATTCACAAAATATTTTCTGAACAGATTTTTGGTACGGTCATTATAAATAATCCTGTCGTTCTGTGCCAGCAGGAGAAAACAGGGTATTTTAAAAATCTGCTTAATTTTTGAAATCTGCCTGTCTATTTTTGAAGTGTTCAAGAAAAATCTTGCGGTACATTCGGTTAAAGCATATTTATCGCCAGCTATATAATCCTGCCATTTTTTATATTTAGAAAAATATTCAGGTCCGGGAATGGGGATAGGCATATATTTTTTACCGTGATTTAAAATAAGATTTTTCACAACTGCCGTTTTCTTAAAAAATCCAAATCCTAATCTCGATAAAATACCGGGGGTAATAAAAACCATTTTTGATATCCATGGATAATTTTCGGCGCACATCACAAAAGCAAGTTTAGCGCCCCACGAGATAGAAAGCACAACCACATTAGACGGCGAGTTAAAATAGGAATGTACTGCTTCAATATCCGTTATAAGCTGACGAGCAGACTGCATATCGCCTCTTGCCTGTTCGTTCAGTCCCGACCCTCTTCTATCGGGAAAAATAACCCTGTATCCCGCCTCAGCAAGACGCCTTGACGACTCCACATACCAATCGCAATGGCTTTGTATCCCATGCAGACAAATTATAGTGCATTTATAAGGAGCAGGCGGCTCAAAAACACGTGTCTTTAAGACGTATCCATCCGGCGCGATTATCTCATGGACAGTACAACCGCAAACGTTCACAATAAAACAAAACTTTCCTGAGCTAATTTTTCTACTTTCTCAGGATTAACGTTTATCCCGAGTCCGTATCCGGTCAGCATACAGGCTTTACCGCCGTAACCGAAACTGATATCGCCCTCAATAACATTATCTTTTAGGAGATATTTGTCAAACGACCCTTCAAGATACTTAAGCGTCGGGCATAAAGCGGCAATATGGCGACTCGCCGCAGACAAAATAGCAGATTCACCAACCTGACAACTCAACTGGATAGGTATTTTGTTCTTTTTACAATAACCAAATATTTTTAAGGCATTAAATATACCGCCTACTTTAGGTAATTTGACGCAATAGATGTCGCCGTATCCTTTTTCTCTCGTGGTTTGCGCATCACGCAAAGAGCATAAAGATTCATCGAGTATGATCGGCAACCCGCTATAATCACGCAGTTTTCGGTTATCTTCTATAGATGTTTTAGGGAACGGCTGTTCAATAGATGATATTTTGTATTGTTTTAAAAACGGGGTTATCTCCTTTGCATATGCGATATCCCATGCTTCGTTCGCATCAACCCTTATATCGATTTTTCCACCCAAAATTAACCTTATCCAGAAAAGGCGTTTTTTATCGGCATTGATATTTTTTTCCAGCTTTATTTTTACATACTTAAACCCGAAAATTTTCATTTTCAAGGCATTTAAGATTGTTTTCGGCAACCCTGACAATCCTATCGCCCCGCCGTAAAAAAAAATTTGTTTCTCATAACTTGAAGACAACCCAGCCAAAGACTCATTGCAATACTCAAACAACGGTTTTTTATTACTCCTTGCCAATAAATCGAATAACGCAATTTCTAAAGCGCATTTTGCCGCGTTGTATTTATCTATCCGCAGAGCTTTAAGCAATTGCTGTATATCGTCAGGGGTATTTATCTGTGTTTGCAGAAACAAATTTTGAATATTTTTATACCTTTTAACCGTACCTTCTAATGTTTCACCGGTTACGTATTCCCGAGCCATAGACTCGCCCCAGCCGGCAATACCGTTACTGTCCGCGCAGGATACAATAATATTGCGCGCAAACGTGCGGTTAGCGCTCGCGTGTTTAAAGGATTGTTTAAACGAAATTTTTACTACATAAACTTTTACTGATTTAAGTTTCATAAGAAAATTTAAAAATCATAATTTTTGTTTTTCCGATCGAAATCATAATCCGTAAAACCGTTATTAAAAGATAAATTTTTATACGTATAAACCTCAATAAGCTGTTCTTTACCGTCTTTCCATTCATAAAAAACCGATTTTATGGGCAGGATATATTCTTGATCAAAAAATAACCTTGATTTATAACAATAATATTCTTTGCTGTCTTTAGGAAGCTCCGCCTCAATAACCCAACATAAACGGCCGTCGACTTGTTTGTCGCCTAAATATTTAAGTTTTACTTCATCTTTCTCAATAGCATCTTTAATATCACGATAATAATTTTCGATTAAATAACCTATCCCGAATTCAAGTATTGAATGGCGGTTGTTCATCATAGCTATTCCGCCTGCCGGATTGAGTTCTAATGTCGGCAGCAACAAATTAGCAAGACCGCTAACATGAACTACAACCTGATTATTATATCTGCCACGGGCATATAATAATTCCCAGCCTTTTCTTTTGCCTTTAGTCCATCTTAAATATAAATCAAAAGGTTTCCTGAACTTAATAAAAAAATATTCCGGCTCACCTATCACACCGTCAACTCGTTCCTGCCGTATAAAATCTGCCGAGTAATCAGTAATTTTTGAATATTTATTTAATGCGGTTTGCGATAAGTCAGACACAAAATCACGCAGTTTGCGCTTGTCATTCATCATTCCCTTTTCAAACTCAAAAACTTTTTTAACCATCATATGTTTATCAAGCTGTTTATCAGATATTTTCCGGGCAAAAAAAGATTCGGAAATATCCACGTTAAACACCAATTCTTCGTAAGACAGCGAGAATAACAATAAATTATCAGTATTAAAAAAAGATATCTTTTGAGGTATGGAGTTTTCTTTAGTTAAAAAAAGCTGTATGCTTTTAACATTCATATCTTCAATCTGTACCGGCTTCTTAAAAGTTATTAAAAATTCCGCGACTTGCGTTTCTCCAACCCTGCTTATGCCGTTGAACCGGCTTTCTATATTCTGCCGTTCTTTTTCACATAACGGGATTAAAAGGCGGTAGAAAAAGTCAAGGCTGCTGTTTTTTATAGAAATAACGTGCCGGTTATAAAGGAAAGATCCATCACCTGAAATCTTAAATTCTTTGGGGTATATAAACTGCCTGTGGGTTTCACCTTCTACATAAATAAATTCTTTAACGCCGGCATCATTGTCCTTGAAACCTAAATAATACTGTCCCGGCTTAAGATAAGTTATTTCAAACAGATTGTTTACAGTCCCAGATTTAGGTAGAAGAGTGTTTACGCCCAAATCCTGTTTTACTGTCAAAACATAGTTTTGGATATCTTCAAAAAAATCTTTGCTTTCTTTAAAAGAATCCCATAACAGGTCATTTTCGGCAGTTACGTTACTGCATCGAAAGAAAGAGACCTGCATAGCAATTAAAAAAAACGAAATAAAAAATTTTTTAACCATTTTTTCGCCTGATTAGAATTTGAAAAAGCCGAAACGATATTTAGAATTATTAGGATCAAAATCTTTATCCGTCAACCCTTGATTAATTTTAAGGTCTTTATAATAATACATTTCCAATATATTTAAATCCCAATCTAAAGATATATTTCTGATAGGCAGTTTCGTTTCGATATCAATATTGGTTATGCTAAGATAACAAGCGTATTTATCTTTTTTCGGTAACCGCCTTCCGATAACATGGGTTCTTCTCCCGTCTAATGTTTCTATGCCCATATAAAATGTTTCAAGATCACCATTTTTATCCGCAAGTTCATATTGGCTAACCAAACCTTTAATCATATTTCCTATTCCTGATCTGGTAATAGGATATTTATTGCCCATCATAGCAATAGGATCATTTGGTTTCAGCCATCGGCAAATAGGAAAAAAGGATATTGCTCCGCCAAGATGACCAAGCAGCTTATTATCGTTTTTGCCCTCAACATAAATTACTTCTTTACCCTTATCTTTTTCTAAAAATTTATAATATATACAAAAAGGTTTCATAAATTTCATTTCAATAACATCTTTAGTCATCTTGCCGTTGACTCTTTGTTCTTTGATAAAAGTCGCTGTATAATCGTTAATCTGCTCAAACTTTTCTTGTGATTTTTTCAGTATATCTAAGGCATCAAAATTTTCAGCTTGCAAAGGTTGGCTCCATACCAAAATTGAGCCCAAAAACAACACAGGCATAAAAAAACCAAACTTTTTAAATTTCATGACATTTCTCCCTATATAATATTTCCAGTTTAATTACTCTTTAACAGCGGTTATAATATGATATATTCCAAGCGGTTCGCATGATATATCCATAATTTTAAACCCTGCTTTTTTCAAAAGTTCCTCAACCTGCTGAGGAGTGCGATAATAAAAATGCAGATTAAATACTTTTTTCAAAAAAGGATCTATTCCGTGAGTCGGCTCAATGCTGTGAGTGATAACCGTGCCGCCTTTGTTTAAGTTATCAAATCCAACTTTAAGTAAAGTAAAGACCTGTTCATCTGTCAAATATTCAATTATACCTATTAATTTAAAAATATCGGCTTTTTCAGGAATAAGATTCTTTGCGTTGCGCGCTTCTGCGCAGATATATTTTACTTTATCGCCCAGCCCCATAGATTCGGCAAGCTCCCGACCGGGTTTTATACATTCTTTATCGTAATCAATAAAATACCCTTCCACATTATTAAACCCTGATTCTTTAATGGATTCAAGAGCATTTAATGCCCTGCCGGAGCCAACACCTAAAATTAAAATTCTTCTTTTAGACTTATACCGCTTTATAAGATTAGATAATCTTTGCACAATCATCTTTTTACGGTTTCTTAACCCCAAAGGAAACGAGCCGTAAGTCAAAATAAATGTATCTATAAAATCTTTAGGCGGCTTATTTTCATAACATATTTTCATTGAATTCCAGTTGCCCGGGGCTTTTAAAGATTCATGCCCAAGATCGCTTTTACTGTCTTTTATTATATTTTTCAGAAAAGATGAAGGAAGGATATAATTAAGCATCGGATTAAAAATTATTTTTTTTAAAATTTTTCTAAATAGAGGAAAATCTTCATATTCGATTGAATCAATTATAACTTTTTTCATAATGTCCCCATACAATTTTATTGTTCATATTT
>JAGGZS010000148.1 GCA_021161885.1 bacterium | reverse complement strand
TTATTGTTTTTTTTCTAAAAAAAATTTTTTATTTAAGATTTATTAGTCGGATACGATAAAAAACGGGCTGAATGATGTTTACTTTACCAGCATATCAAATCAGCCCCCCTAAATAAAATCTATTTAGATAAAGATTACCATGGTTTAAGTCCAAAAGCGGCTGAATCTTTAATAATTTCCCCAGGTTCCTGATTGCCCAGTTCCACAAATTGTTCAGCCCAATCTTCAATTATTTCTTTAGCATGTGAATACCAGTACCAATTTTTTGTGGTTAGCAGATATTTTTTTTCTTGCTCCCTGTCTGCAAACATGGCAACGATCTCGCCTGTTTTGCCGTCGCGAAGTTTTGCCTCAAAAGATACAGTGCTTAAATTAGTTTGATTAAGAAGAGTAACCGCGGCTCCTGCTCCGAAAGGAGCGAACCTTGCTATCTTTAAATACGGTTTATTAGGGGTTAATTCAGTAATGGCAAGTTCAAGAATAAGAGTCTTGTCATCCGGTTTTTTTGTTACTTTAAATCGTTTTTTCGGGTCGTCTTTAAAGGCTTTCACAAACGTTTTCTGCATAAAAACACCCATATTATTGACATCTTTTTTTAGTTCCGCATAACTTTTAAACGAGTTTTTCCACCAGTCGTTTTCATCTAAAAATATATACGACGTATTTACAGGAGGAATATGGATTTTAGTGAACCGGCTTTTGTCGAAACCTTCTTTTATCCATGCCTTATGAAAAGGCAGGTCATCGTGTTTGTCCATAATTTCACCGGTTACAAAATCACTAGTTTCTTTTTTCGGCGGTGCTTTACATCCGGAAATGCCGACTGAAATTCCAAGAATAACAATAATAAACAAATTACCTGTTCGTTTCATAAGTAACCCTTCTTTCGTAGAATGGATTGAAAAGTTTATTAGTTATTACAGTTAGAAAAAAGTATTCTATCTGTTTTATCAATACAAAAATATATAATATTGTTTTAATAAGCAAGATTTTTTTCAGATTAAAACCATATTCGGCATTGGGTCTAAAGCGGTATTTTTTGCGTAAACCGCTTTATCCTGATAATGATATGCCAAAGCGGCAATCATAGCGGCATTATCTGTACATAACTCCGGATCGGACAGGATAAGGCGGTATCCGTATTTATCGCAATAGTACTTAAGTTGCTCCCTTAAAAGAGGATTGCGCGATACTCCGCCGCCTGCCGTAATTGTATTTATCTTGAAACATTCCGCGGCGCGCATTGTTTTTTTAACAAGCACGCTCACTGCGCAGTACTGGAATGACGCGGCGATATCGGCTTTTCTTTTTTCCGGCATAGGGTGATCTTCCGATTTAAGATGGTAAAGAACCGCGGTTTTTACTCCGCTGAAACTGAAATCAAAAGATGGCGACCTTATAAGCCCTTGGGGAAACTTAACAAATTTCGGATTGCCTGATTGGGCAAGAGCGCTTATTCTTGGTCCTCCGGGGTAACCTAACCCCATCATCATAGCTACTTTATCGAATGCTTCCCCTACGGCGTCGTCAAGAGTTGTGCCTATTTTTGCATAATGACGCATATCATCCATTTTTATAAGCATTGTATGCCCGCCGGATACAATGAGCCCGAGAACAGGGAGCTGAACATCCGTTTTACCTATAAGCCCTGCCGTCAAATGAGCCTCAAGATGATTAATGCCCGCAACAGGTATATTGTAACGGTAAGATACTCCCTGAATAAACGATATTCCTATAATGAGCGAACCGACAAGACCCGGTCCTTGGGTTACCGCGAGTAAATCAATGTTATCCCACGTCATAGAAGCTGATTTCAAAGCCTCAGCGGCTACTTTGTCGATTATCTCAATATGGCGACGGGATGCTAATTCTGGAACTACCCCTCCGAATGGTCCGTGCAGGTCGTCTTGAGACGCGATTACGTTTGACAATATATGTTTACCATCTTTCACTACAGACGCTGAAGTCTCGTCGCATGAAGATTCAATAGCGAAAATATTCATTTTTTTCTCAAAAGTTCATTAATATAAACCAGTTTAATTCCTTTACAGTCAAAATCAGAGATACGGTCATATATGCACTGCATAGTCAAAGGTTTAAAATGCCCTATTCCCACTGCCTGTCCATATTTTTCTGTTATTCTTACAAGCTGATCTATCTGTTTATTAATATAATTTTTGTCTGCTTTATTATCTATGAACACATCTCTTTTGTAAATAGGATAATTTATTTTAGATGCCGCATCCGAACACACGCTTTGACCAGTTACGCTGTCTAAAAAAATCAGGTTATTGGATTTTAAGTAATTTAAGATTATTTCCATTTTATGTTCATCAGCTGTTATGGCGGATCCCATATGGTTATTGATTCCAACCGCCCAAGGCAGTTCGCTGAGGTTGTCTTTTAGCAAAGCTATAATTTGCTCATCCGGTGTGTCTTTTTCTATAGAGCCGGGACCCGGATAAATACCTTTTATTGACGCCATCGGCTGATGAAGAATAAGCACATAACCTTCGTTATGCAGTATGTCCGCTGTTTTTTTTGTCAATTTAAGTTTAGGCAAAACGGCATAAGTTATATGACGTTTAATCATTAAGGCGGTTTTGAGCGCTTTCGTATTGTTGCCTACATCATCTATTACGATAGCCATAAACCCTTTTAGAGTTTGGGATACTGTCAGTTTCGCGATAACGGCATCATCTTTACTTATGGCTATTATTGATTTATTCAGCGGCGGTGCTTGTTGTGCCTGATAAATTTCAACGAAAAATTCGTCAGGCAAACTGCCGCCTATTTTTTCCATAATATTTTTAAAATCCATATATGGGGGAATTTTGTAATCGGCTGTTAATTTTGAATAATTGTTGTTGGGTGGCAGCGGCTGATGATAAGACAGCGAAGTTTGGAATTTATCATTCAGCCCTGCTGATAAAATATCGGCGTAAACAAGATTATGCGCGTTTTCGGATTCTTTGATGAAATTTATTCGATCAGAAGCACATCCGAATAAATTTATGATAGATAAAAATAAAACTGGTAAACAGAATAATTTTTTTTTATAAACAACCGGTATATTTAATTTATCGGACAAAGCAATTAGTTTACTGATTTTTATCCGATGCATTATTATCTTTATTAATTTGAGGCGGTTCATTCATGGCCGCCAAGTCTTTTTGTTCATTTAAAATAATAATTCCCTTTAAAAGGTCGATTGCCCTTAAAACCTGATTATCAGGTATTGGGGGATATTTGACTTGTTCTTCTGTGTCGTTATCTTTTGTCTGTGCTGTTTTCTCGTCTTCAAAAGAAAAACTTTGTTGTTTTTCATCTTTTTTCTGCTCAATTTTTTTATATTTTACTTCTATATCAGGGTCAATTCCAATGTGATGGATTGAGCGTCCGTTAGGTGTATAATATTTTGCCGTAGTAAGCCTTAAAGCTGAACCATCTTTTAAGGGAAGTACGCTTTGCACAGATCCTTTGCCGAAAGAAGTTGTACCTAAAAGAATTCCTCTATGCCAATCCTGTACAGCTCCGGCAACAATTTCCGAACCGCTTGCACTTCCTTTATTAATAAGCACTACGAGTTTAACATCTGGATGAGTAGCTCTGCTTGACGCCCTATATTCCTTATTCTGGTTAATTATTCTTCCTTTTGTGGAAACAATAAGTTTGCCGCCGCCTATAAACTTATCTGCTACGGCAACAGCTTCGTTAAGGAGTCCGCCCGGGTTATTGCGAAGATCAAGTATAAGCGCTTTCATTCCTTCTTTTTCAAGTTTATCCATAGCCTCCTCAAGTTCGTCCGATGTATTTTCTTGAAACTGAGTCAACTTTATATACCCTATGGACTCATTAAGCATCTTAACGTCTTTCACGCTTTGAATTTGAATTATATCTCTGGTAATATCAAAATCCAGCAGTTCACGGGTTTCAGGGCGCAGTACAGTTATGTTCACAGAAGTTCCGGGTTTTCCGCGCAGTTTCTTTACTGCCTCGGAAAGAGATAATCTTTTTGTGGATTTACCTTCTATTTTAATAATTTTATCATTTGGTTTAATACCTGCTTTAAAGGCAGGAGTACCTTCTATTGGAGATACAACCGTTAGAATATTGTCTCTGGAACTGATTTCTATCCCGAGCCCGCCAAAATGCCCTTCAGTATCAACTTTCATTTCTTTATACACTTCAGGGTCCATAAACTGGCTGTGGGAATCAAGAGAGCTCAACATACCGCGCAACGCACCGTATATCAATTCTTTAGCAGATTTTTTATCTACATAATCTTTCTCTACCCTGCTGATTACGGTATTAAATAATTCCAATTGTTTATATATATTTATGCTGTCCGCTGTATTGGAACCGGCAATAAGAGGCGTTATTCCCCTGTAGTAAAGAAAAAAACCTAAGGCAAGGGCAAGAATGAAATACAAAGCATTGTTTCTTTTTAACATAATTAGTTATCCTTTCATCAGTTATGATAAATAAATAAAATTTTCTGTACTTATTTAATTTTTATCAAAAAAAAATATTTTTATCCATATAATTTTTCATCTTGTATGATATTTTTAATTGAATGCGAATCATCAATTTACTAAAAAAAATTTTTATCGTCCCGTAAAATGTATTTCAATTCCTTTAAACTAAAGATACAACTATGGCAAAATAAGTTTATTTTCCTAATGCGCGCCTTTCATTGTAAGAAGAACAACAACGGTTTTACACATTATTTTAAAATCAAGCCATAACGACCAGTTATCTATATATTCCAAATCCAGATGCATCCATTCGTCAAAATCGGTAATTTGGTTACGCCCTGATATTTGCCATAAACAGGTTAGACCTGGTTTCATACTTAACTTCCGCCTTTGCCACCTTTCGTATTTTTCCACTTCTTTTGGGATAGGCGGCCTAGGACCGACAATGCTCATCTCTCCTTTAAGGACATTAAACAACTGCGGCAATTCGTCAAGACTGCTTTTTCTTAAAAATTTTCCTAAGGGGGTAATGCGGGGATCATTTCTCATTTTAAAAACCGGTCCATCCATTTCATTATATTTTTTAAGCTCCCCAAGGCGTGATTCCGCGTCTTCATACATTGACCTGAATTTATAAAAACTAAATGTCCGCCCGTTTAAACCCGAACGTATCTGGCTGAACACAACAGGTCCTCTTGATGTTATTTTTATCAATAAAGCGATAAATAAAAAAACCGGCGACATAAAAATAATCAGAAAAAACGCGGCTATTCTGTCGAGTGTATATTTTATGAACAAATCCAACACTTTGGTCGAGGTGGTCGTAAATGTTAAAATCGGTATATCATGAAAACTTTCAAGAGTGGGTTTAGCGATTTTCAAATTAAAAAAATTAAGCGGTATTCTCGTCCTTATGCCAAGTTCTTCACAATCTTTAAGCAAGTTTTCTATTTTATTGATCCTATATATCTCTCTCGGAAAAACAACTTCATCAATCGGATTTTCAACGAGAATATTCGACAACTTATTTAAACTGCCTAAAACAGGCACACCAGCTATTTGTTTTTTTTCGATGATATTGTCATCGACAGGCACTACGCCGAATACCTTAAGCCCCCAAAAAAAGTAACTGTTGAAAATATTAATGAACTCTATGCAGTCTTTTTTATTACTGCAAACAATTAAAATATTCCTATATGAAAAATTAGCTTTTTTCTTAGAAAAAAAGAACACCCTGAACAAAACTTCTTTCCCTGCAAGAAGCACAAAACTCACTATGGAAATTAAGAAGAGAAATATACGGCTTACACCTTCTATTTTAAAAACAAACATAAGTATAACTAATATAATTGTTGCCTGAATAACACTTTTTAGATAAATCCATAAAGCCCGTTGAAAACTTATGAATTTGATTGATGAATAAGCGCCGTTTATGTCCATAAAAATTGGCCATAAAGGAATAATGACATACAAAAGCCACGAGAAATTTTTAAATGAATGCACAGAAGGAATATTAACGCCCCAGTCATATATAAAAACTATATCATCAATCCACGTACGAATTGCGTATGCGATAAACAAAGATATAGTCGCTATGAGAGCATCCAAAAAAATATTGCTTAAATAATATGA
>JAGGZS010000193.1 GCA_021161885.1 bacterium | reverse complement strand
TATTTTTTATCAGGTCAAATTTTAAATAAAATGGTTTTTTTTCCGATATAATCCGATATAAGGCAATATTAATATATATTCTACATTTAGGCAGAAGAAAGGATATAATTTGATGAAACAGTTGGAGCATAATTCGAGTTTATCGTTTGATAACGCTATTAGTCTTATTAATAACGTGTTATATCAGTTTAACGATTTTCGGGTATACGATACGTTCGGAAAAACTTTTTATGATCTTCTTATAACAATGAAAAATCTTCCTTTTGAAGCGGACGGGATAATTTTAGATTTTTTTAAAAATTCTACTGCTCTTTCCCCAAAACTTATAGACGATTTTATTGACGGCAAATTAACGGAACGGGATTTTGATAAAATTCTTGAGGTTATCCTTGCGGCAGGACCTTCAGCTTATTTTGATCCCCGTTACCTCGCGAAACTGCGCCGGCACGGATATATTGAAACAACCGATCAGGCGCTCAATGAGTTTAAAGATGTAATAACGTCAATCAGAAAACTTGATGCGGCTAAACGAAATAAACTTTTTAATGACACAATTAAAATAATGGACGGCGAGTTTACAGTTGAACCAAAACCTGTAAAACGCCATTACAAGAATTTACAGAAAGTAGTAAATCAGTTAAAAGGAAAATGTGTTATTTATATTTCTCCGGAGATGAAACTCATAGGCGGTCCCAGATCGATTTTCGCAGGCGGGCTTGGGGTTCTGGCGGGAGAATATGTTGAGGGGTTAGGCGATTGCGGTATAACCACTTATGGTATAACTTTATTATATGCCAAATCAATAATCCAAAGAATATCCCCTTACGGAATATCAACTACAACCGAAATTCCGATAGATTACACAAAACTGCCTGTTTACGATACAGGCATAATTATCGAAGAAAATATTATGGGATTACCTATAAGGGCGAGAGTCTGGGAAATGGAAGCGGGACCAGCACGGATTTTCGCACTTCAGGATTTGACATCCGGTATAACCGAAATGCTTTACGGCGGAGAAAAAGAAACCCATGAACTGCGTGAAAAACAAAACCAGCTTCTCGGCAGGGGCGGGATAAAAGCTATTGAACAACTTTACGCAAAAAAAATTATCGATGCGAAACCGGGAATAGTCCATCTGAATGAGGCAAACTGTTACTGCGCCCTTGATGAAATCCAAAGAAAAAATATGTTCCCTGATAAATTAGACAAAACAGAGTTATGGATAGATGTGGGGCTTGCTTTTACTACTCATACACCTGTGCCCGCCGGTCTGCCTATGATATACAGCCAGAGTTTTTCTACAGACAACATAATACATCTGTCATGGCTGTTGAATATGGACCCGGCTACATTGATGCGTTACTATGTGCAGTATCCGGGCAATAAATCATGGAACGATTTAGAGCAGCAAGACAGAGACAAATTGGTTTATTTACTTAAATCAGGGCAGGATGATTCTTTTATAAATAAATTTAAAACAATAACCGGTAATAATATAATATTGAATTTGACGGAAGGGACAGCGGCGTTATCCAACGGAAGCACCTCTGTAAGTTTGAGGCATGAACAGGTAACGAATGAGGAAATCATAAATTTTTCTAAAAATTCACCTTCTCGTCATGGCGGTTCAGACCAAGCGACAGCAGGCGTAACCAACGGGGTCAATATGCACGATTGGCAGCCTCCCGAGTTTCAGGGGGTTCCGCTTGACTCCATATCTGCTGAAACTATTCTTGCTGTCAAACGAAGAGAAAAAGAAGAATTTATTGAAATGGTTAATATCCGTTCAGGCAGTAAACTCTCGCCTGAACATTTAACTGTTTCTGTTATGAGAAGAATAAATACTTATAAACGAACCGATCTTATTATTCGTGAAATAGATTTGTTGGTAGAAAAATTAGGCGATTTTGAAATAAATATTGTTTTTTCAGGTATACCTCACGGCAAAGACCAGCCGGCACAGGAAATTTTCAAGAAAATTTTGGCGGCTGTCAACTGGCGCCATCCGAATGTTCATGTAGCTTTTGTATGCCAGTATGATGTATCTATAGCTAAACATGGAGTAAGAGGCTCTGATATTTGGCTGATGCAGCCGGTGGAAAAAAAGGAAGCCTCGTCTACCAGCCACCAGAAAGCGTTAGGCGCGGCGACTCTTGTCGCAAGCACTTATGACGGCGCTATGATTGAGAATGTTGTTGACGTGCAAATTAATCCTAAAAAGGCAACCGGCGCTTTTCTTACACCTCTAATCGTTCATCGGATATTGGAGAAAAAAAACAATAATGTCCATTTTGTTAAAGGTCATTTGGAATTCGGTAATTTTTATAATCATCCTGTTATATCGATTAACACAGGCAAACACATTATGCCTGTGGCTGTAATAGATAAAGGCGATAAATTTGTGATAGTCGATAAAATAGTTTCTGATGTGTCTCCTTATAACCTGAAGAATCTTAACGCTTCACCTCCTGATTATTTAAAAACTTCGCCGATTAGAAAATCTATTAAAAAGTGTGTGCAGCAGGACGGTTCAATAAACGAAAAAGGTTTTCATGGTCTTATGTATGATGTGCTTGATCCGTTTTCAACGTCCGATCTGCATCATCTTTATGACTTTAACCCTCAGCCTTGGTATAATCTTCTGTATACAAAAATAGCGTTATTGGCTGACATTTATTATAAGGGAGTAAAACAGGGTGACCCGGTGAGCGGAGCACAATGGATTGCAATGATGCGCAATTCGTTATATAGGACTTATGAAGTTGATATCCATAGAATGGCCGCGGAATATATAAGAGATATTTACGATCATATAAACTCAAGAAAACGAAAATTTTTAATAGAAAAATTTACGAATAAAAATTTATTAGACATAGCATTCAAATGG
>JAGGZS010000130.1 GCA_021161885.1 bacterium | reverse complement strand
TGGTAGAGCGCAACCTTGCCAAGGTTGATGTCGTGGGTTCAAGTCCCATCGCTCGCTCCATTTTTTATATGGACGAAATTTTTGTTTTTACATCCAGTGAATAATCTTGATAAAAATCACCGTATTATGTACAATTTTTTTATACTTTTAAAATTAGGTTTATATTATAGATAATTAAAATAATAAATAAGGTATAAATTCCGGAGGTTCTCTTGGCAAACGTAACAGTTGAAGATTTAGGTGTTTGTAAACGCCGAATGAATGTAGAAATAGATACTGAAACAGTTTTATCTAAAATAGAACAAGTATACGGTAATCTTAAAAAAACAGCTAAAATACCCGGTTTTAGAGTTGGTAAAGTCCCTCGCAATATACTTGAACGCCATTTTAAAAATGATGTTATTGAAGAAATAAAACAAGAGCTTATCAGCGAATCTTACCAGTCGTCCGTAAAAGACAATAATCTTCGTCCCGTGCATAGTCCTAAAATAGATAATATTATATGTGAAGAGAATAAACCGTTGTCTTATACTGCGGAATTTGAAGTTGAACCGATTTTTGAACTAAAATCTTATGACGGCATTAAAGTTAAACTAAACAAAGTCAAGGTTGACGATCAGGATGTGGAAGATTATCTTCTGCGGCTGCGTGAAGACAGGGCTATTCTTGAAAATGTCGATAATCGGTCAGTGCTTAAAAACGACTATTTGTTTGTTGATTATAAAATTACCGCCCAAAACGGTGAAGTTGTTGAACAAGGCAACTCAAAAATGCTTTATATGAAAGATAATGACGAAAATGGCGACGGTACGATAATCGGCGAAGTAATCAATCAGCTCGAAGGAATGAAACTCAACGAAGCAAAAAATATAGAAACCACATTGCCGAAAAATTATATAAAAAAGGAATATGCCGATTTAACCGTGAACGCCAATATTAAAGTAACGGCTATTAAACAAAAAGTGCTTCCTGAAATTACAGATGAATTCGCAAAAAGCCTTGGCAAATTTCAAACCGTAGGCGAGCTTCGCGAAGAGATTAAGAAAATGATAGAATCGCAAAAGAAAAGTGTCCAAAAAAGAGAAGGCAAACAGCAAATTATAGACTATTTTGTAGAAAAATATAAATTTGATTTGCCGCAGTCGGTTGTGGATGCCGAGATTCAAGACCTTATTCGCAATATGGCAAGAAGCCGGTATGATGCAAAACCTGATTACGATAAACTTAAAGAAAAAGCTAAAATAGATGCTGTCGATAAAGTGAAATTATCTTATGTTTTAGCCGCGATTGCTAAAAAAGAAAATATCAAAGTCGAAAAACAAGACCTTGAACAGGCTATTAAAGACACTGCTCAATTCCTTAACATTAGTATCGATAAATTTAAAGAGCATTTAGCTGAAACCGGAGCTATATACGGAATGCAGGAACGAATTTTAGAAGAGAAAGTTCTTGATTTTTTATACAATAAAGCTAAGATTATAGAAAAATAATAATTAACTCTTTTTTATCAAGGAGGTTTGTGCGTAATGGCAATTCCATATCCAACCGTAATTGAACAAACAGGTAGAAATTTTAGCCAGTATGATTTGTATTCCCGCCTGCTGAAAGACAGGGTGATTTTTATCGGCGACGCGATAACCGATGATATGGCAAATATTGTTGTAGCGGAAATGTTGTTTTTGCAAATGGATGATCCTGAAAAAGATATTAACATATATGTTAATTCTCCGGGCGGTTCGGTAACCGCGGGTCTTGCTATTTACGATACGATGCAGTTTGTTAAGTGTGATATTAATACTTACTGTATAGGTCAGGCGGCAAGTATGGGTGCTGTTCTTTTAACAGCAGGCGCAAAAGGCAAACGGTATGCCTTGCCTCACGCCAGAATTATGATCCATCAGCCGTGGGGTGGAACACAAGGTACTGCTACGGATATTAGTATTCAGGCAACCGAAATTTTACGGTTAAAAGATGAACTTAATCAGATATTAGCTAATCATACAGGTAAAAAGTTTGAGGAAATAGTCAATTCAACGGACCGCGATTTTTTTATGTCCGCTCATGAAGCTAAAGATTTTGGATTGGTTGATGAAGTTGTTGAAGTTAAAGCAAAAAAGAAAAAATAATTTAAAAAATGGCTAAAAAAACAGGAAACAGAACAGTATTACATAGGTGCTCTTTTTGTGGCAAAGCCCAAAACGAAGTCAAAAAATTAATTGCCGGTCCCGGTGTATTTATTTGCAATGAATGTATAATTTTGTGCAAAACAATTATAGATAAAGAACTTAGGGAAACTGCACGTGAACATGTTTCTAAACTGACTGTCCTTAAACCTGTTCAAATAAAACAAAGGCTTGATGAATATATCATAGGTCAGAATGATGCCAAAAAAGCTATTTCCGTAGCTGTCTATAATCATTATAAAAGGATTACAAAACCTTTTAACCCGGCTGATGTTGAACTTGAAAAAAGCAATATTCTGCTTTTAGGGCCTACAGGGTCGGGAAAGACGCTCATAGCCAGAACACTGGCAAAAATACTTAATGTGCCTTTTTGTATCGCCGATGCTACAACATTAACCGAAGCGGGGTATGTAGGAGAAGACGTGGAAAATATTCTTCTACGGCTTCTGCAAGTTGCCGATTTTAACGTCAAACGAGCTGAAATGGGTATCATTTATATTGACGAAATCGATAAGATATCGCGCAGTACCGACAATGTCTCTATCACACGTGATGTATCAGGCGAAGGGGTTCAGCAGGCATTACTAAAAATTCTTGAAGGAACTATAGCTAATGTGCCTCCGCAAGGCGGACGAAAACATCCGCATCAGGAATATATACAGATTAATACAGAAAACATCCTGTTTATATGCGGAGGGGCTTTTACCGATTTAGATGCGATTATCAAAAAACGTATTGGACATAAAATTATCGGTTTCGGCGCTGATACGGATACAAAAACAAAAAAACAAGATCAAATTTTATCTCTTGTTGAACCTGACGATTTGCTGAAATACGGATTGATCCCTGAATTTATCGGAAGATTGCCGGTTCTAACCACTTTATCGCCTTTGGCGGAAAACGACCTTGTTAGAATTTTAACGGAACCAAAAAACGCGTTAATAAAACAATACCAGAAACTGATGGAACTTGAAAATGTGGAACTTGAGTTTTCTAAGGATGCGGTATTGGAACTGGCAAAACGCGCTATTAAAAAAAGTACGGGCGCAAGAGCTTTAAGAACTATGATGGAACAATTAATGCTTGATATTATGTATGATATTCCCACAAGTGATGATATAAATTATGTACGAATTACTAAATCCGCCGTTCAGGGTAAAAAAGGTCCTGTCTTAAAAAAAGTAACCCCTCAAAAAAGAATTGCATAAAAAACTTGCGGGAAACCCTATTCTTATATATTATTAGTAGCTTCTGTTTGATAATGAATTATACGATGATTCTTTTTTTTATTAATAAATAATTTATATGAAAGGAGTTTTCTGTGAAAAAAGAATATTTAATGGCTCCAGGCCCTACACCCGTACCTCCAGAAGTCCTTCTTGAAATGTCTAAACCTATTTTTCATCATCGGACACCTCGTTTCAGGCAAGTTTTCGGTGAGTTTAATGAGTTTTTAAAAATTATTTTTAAAACGCAGAACCCTGTTTTAACATTTGCTTCTTCCGGTTCAGGCGCAATGGAAGCATCTATTATTAATACTTTATCTCCAGGTGATAAAGCTATTGTAATCATCGGAGGAAAATTCGGTGAACGGTTCAGCCTTATCTGTAAGGCTTACGGTATCTCGACTATAGATGTGGAACTGGAATGGGGAACTCCTGTCGACCCCCAGCATATAGCCGGGCTTCTGAAGGATAATCCGGATGTTAAAGCTGTTTTTTCTACACTGTGCGAAACATCATCCGGTATTGTTACGGATATAAAAGCGTTAGGTGAGGTTGTAGGGCGTACTGATGCCATTTTAGTAACCGATGCAATATCCGGGCTCGGAGCTGATGATATTAGAACCGATGAATGGGCAGTGGATATTACTGTCGGCGGATCTCAGAAAGGATTAATGCTTCCGCCCGGGTTAGCCTTTATGACTGTATCTGAAAAAGCGAAAAAAATGATGCGGAACTCAAAATGCCCTAAATTTTATTTTAATGCCTTAAAAGCTTTGAAATCCGTTGAAGGTAGTGATACGCCGTGGACACCTGCTATTACTCTTATTACCGGTGGAAAAAAAGCACTTGATATAATAGTTAGCGAAGGTATAGATAATGTTATAGCCCGCCATGCGCGTTTAGCTAATGCTACCCGTGTCGGGGTTCAGGCATTGGGGTTGGAACTGTTTGCTTTAGCCGCTCCTTCAAATGCCCTTACAGCTGTTAAAGTGCCTGAAAATATTGACGGTTTGCAGTTCGTTAAAAAAATTAGGGATGAGATAGGCATAACTATCGCGGGTGGTCAGGCGCAGGTTAAAGGTAAAATTTTTCGCGTTGCCCATCTTGGTTACTCAGTTACTTATGACGTTTTAATCGCTTTATCCGGAATTGAAACAGTATTAAAAGAACTTGGATATGATTTTAAGGCGGGTTCGAGCTTACAAGCGGCTCAACAAGCTTTTTTACAATAAAAGGAGATTTTTTATTATGAAAGTACTGATTTCCGATCCACTTTCTGAAAAAGGAATGGAAATTTTAAAAAGAGAAAAAGATTTGGAAATTGTTTGTAAAACAGGTCTTTCTGAAGATGAACTTTGTGCGGAAATTAAAGATTATGACGCCATTATTATAAGAAGCGGAACTACGGTAACAAAAAAAATTATTGAATCAGCGAAAAAGCTTAAGGTAATCGGCAGGGCCGGTGTAGGGGTTGATAATGTTGATGTGCCCGAAGCCACTAAACACGGAATAGTCGTTATGAATACTCCGGGGGGCAATACTATTTCTACTGCTGAACAAACTTGGGCATTGCTTCTTGCGCTTGCGAGAAATACTGCTCAGGCTGTGCAGTCGCTTAAGTCGGGCGCATGGGAACGCAAAAAGTTCAAAGGGGTGGAATTAAACGGCAAAACCCTTGGCATAATCGGAATGGGACGTATAGGCAAAGAAGTAGCAAAACGCGCCAGGGTCTTTAATATGACTGTTATAGCCAGTGATCCGTTTATCTCATCTGAAATGGCAAAAAAACTGGAAGTGGAACTTGTATCTAATGAAGACGTATTTAAAAAATCCGATTTTATAACCGTTCATACTCCTTTGATTGATGAAACACGAGGACTGATCGGCGAAAAAGCTATCTCTATGATGAAAAAGGGAGTTAGGATCATAAATTGCGCGCGCGGCGGAATAGTTGATGAGCAAGCTCTCATTGACGGAATTAATAAGGGTATTGTAGCCGGAGCCGCTATTGATGTTTATCCTAAAGAACCTCCTGAGAACCAAGAGCTTATAGCTCATCCTAAAATTGTAACCACTCCTCATCTCGGCGCTTCTACTTTGGAAGCTCAGGTGAATGTTGCTGTAGATGTAGCGTATCAAGTGGTTGACGCTTTGAAAAACGGGGTCATCAAAAATTCCGTTAACGCTCCGTCAGTAGATGAGGAACTTATAAAAGTATTAGGTCCTTATATTGAATTATCTAAAAAACTGGGCAATTTTTTGTCGAATATAATATCAGGACAAATCGAAAAAGTTAAAATTAGTTTTGAAGGCAAGTGCGCTGTGCATGATATGTCATTGCCTACGGCTTCTTTTTTGGTTGGTCTTTTAAAAAAAGCTCTTGCTGAAGAAGTTAATACTGTAAACGCGTCTCATATTGCTAAAGAACGGGGTATACAGATTGAGGAATCCAAATGTGAGGCGGTTGCTGATTTCGCTGATTCGATTTGTGTTGAAGTAAAAACCAGTGATAAATCCATATCGTTAAGAGGCACTTTTTTCGGCAGAAAAAATTATCCTCGTATCGTAAAGGTTGATAAGTACATAATTAACGCTATACCAAACGGATGCCTCCTTTATATAATTAACAAGGATACGCCTGGCGTTATCGGCATGATGGGCAACATATTGGGTAAACATAACCTAAATATCGCGGATATGACTGTAGGCAGGCACGGAAACGCGGCGTTGACATTGATTAATATTGATCAACCTGCCGGTGAACAAGTTGTTAAAGAACTGGAAACTATTGATGATATTATTGAAGTTCGAGCGATAGAATTAGATTAGATGAGGAATCGAAATGGCTAATATTGTAATTGTAGGCACCCTGTTCGGCGACGAGGGTAAAGGTAAAATAGTGGATTTGCTTACGCAGCAGGTGGATTATGTTGTCAGGTTTCAGGGGGGTAACAATGCCGGCCATACTGTTGAAATCGGTGATGAGCAGTATATACTGCATCTTATACCGTCAGGTATCCTGCACAAAGATAAAATGTGTATTATCGGTAACGGGGTTGTTATCGACCCGAAATGCCTTTTGGATGAGATTAAGTTTCTTGAATCACGCGGTATGTCTGTTGGCGGCAGATTGTTTATTAGTGATATTGCCCATATGATTTTTCCTTACCATAAGGTACTCGATGAACTGCGTGAACAGAAGAAGGGCAAAAAGAAAATAGGCACTACTAAACGGGGAATAGGTCCTGCTTATGCCGATAAAGTATCACGTATGGGAATAAGGATGATAGATCTTTTAAACGAAAATATCTTTAAAGAAAAATTGTCCATGAACCTTGAAGAAAAGAATGATCTTATAAAAAACGTGTATAACGGAGAATCGTTATCGTTTAATGAAATTTTTGACAGTTATATGCGATACGCCGAGCAGATTAAGCCATATCTCGCTCAGATTCCCCATATTTTACATAAGGCGTTAATTGATAAAAAAAATATATTGTTTGAGGGAGCTCAAGGCACTATGCTGGATGTGGATTTCGGCACGTATCCATATGTAACCTCATCCAACCCCACAGCCGGAGGCGCTTGTATCGGCACAGGGTTTGCTCCGAGTAAAATTGACGAAGTTGTGGGGGTTACCAAGGCGTACTCTACACGGGTAGGAGAGGGGCCTTTTACTACGGAATTTTCAGGCTCGTTTGCGGATTGGTTCCGTAAACAAGGCAATGAATACGGCGCGACTACCGGTCGGCCTCGCAGATGCGGATGGTTTGACTGCGTGCTTATGAAATATTCCGTGCTTATCAATCAGTTCGATTATCTTGCTATGACTAAACTCGATGTAATGGACGGGCTTGAATCTATTAAAATATGTACTGTCTATAAATATAAAGGCGAAATTTTCGATGTTTTCCAAAATGATTTGGAGATATTAAAAAATTGTGAGCCTGTTTACGAAGAGCTGCCCGGCTGGCAAGAATCTACAAAGAATATTCGAGATTATAATAAACTCCCTAAAAACGCGTTGGCTTATATAGACCGTATAACCCAATTTTTAGGTGTCCCTATTAAAATAGTATCTGTCGGCGCTAAAAGAGAGGCTACAATATTTGTTGATTAGAGAATGAGTAAAACTAAAATTGATTTAATCGATAGAGATAAAATACCGGTTCATATAGCCATAATCATGGACGGGAACGGACGATGGGCGAGAAAACAAGGGTTTGCGCGCATAAAAGGACATAATACCGGTGTCGAAACAATACGCAATATTGTAACGTTCAGCAATGAAATAGGTCTTAAATATTTAACTTTATACGCTTTTTCAATTGAAAACTGGGGACGTCCTAAACGGGAAATAAAACTGTTAATGAAATTACTTGATAAATATTTGGCTGATGAGCTATCTTTGTTTCTCGAAAATAATATTCGCTTTAATGTGATTGGTTTGATTGAAGGACTGCCTCTTGAGATTCAAAAAAAGATAAAATATAATATGGAATCGACAAAAAACAATACCGGTTTAACTTTGACTTTAGCTCTTAATTATAGCGGCAGAAGTGAAATTACAACAGCCGTTAAAAATATTGTAAAAGATGCCTCAAGCGGAAAAATATCCTCCATTGATATCACAGAAGATTTTATTAGCAGTTATTTGTTTACCAACGATTTACCTGATCCTGATTTGCTCATTAGAACAAGCGGGGAGATGAGGGTAAGCAATTTTTTATTGTGGCAAATATCTTATAGTGAAATATGGATAACACCTGTTTTATGGCCTGATTTCAGTCAAAATCATTTGGCGGAAGCTGTAGTTGATTATCAAAAAAGAGAACGAAGGTTCGGAAAGGTTTAATAAAAACCATGTTCCTTAAACGTACAATAAGCACTATTTTTTTACTAATCCTGCTTGTAACTACAATTATTCACAGTAAAGGCAGTATGGCAATAGTGGTTTTTTTGGTTTCTTCAGTCCTTGTTGCTTTCGGATTATTGGATTTTATGTATATAACCAATAGAACCGGAAGTCGTTTCTTAAGGGCATACGGCATTACGACAGGGCTTATTCTTCACGGATTACTTTTTTACCTGTATTTTACTAATCAGCCTGCTGAAACGCTTATCGTGCCTGCTACCGTGCTTATCTTAATAGGTATGTTTTTGATACAATTGGTTAGGCAGGATATCATCTTTTCGATTCATGGCATATGTACTACCATCACAGGAATATTATACGTAGTTTGGCTTTTTTCATATTTGCTGAAAATCAATTATCTTTCTGAACCGGACGGCAGATGGATTATATTTATGCTTATCATAGTTACTAAAAGCGGCGATATTTTTGCTTATTTAATCGGTTCTGTATTTGGCAAACATAAACTTATCGCGAAAATAAGCCCGGGTAAAACTATTGAGGGCACTTTAGGCGGTATAGCAGGTTCGGTTATTGTATCGGTATTGATTGCAATGATAGCTCCGCTGCCAGAAGCAATAATAAAAAACGCGGCGGTATTGGGGCTACTTCTCGGAGTGTTCGGGCAGATTGGCGACCTGTGTGAATCCATGCTGAAACGCAATGGGGCGGTTAAAGATTCAGGCAGGTATATCCCCGGTATGGGCGGCGCGCTTGATCTGCTTGACAGTCTGTTGTTTACCGCTCCTATTATGTATTATTACTTTCAGCTTTGTGTGGGGGTTATATGAAAAAAATAACTATTTTAGGATCAACCGGCTCCATAGGCACAAACACATTGAGAGTCGTTGATTCTTTACCAGCTCGGTTTGAAATAATAGGTCTTTGCGCTAATTCCAACGTGGAACTTCTTATTGGGCAGTGCCACCGCTATAAACCTAAAATGGTCGCTATTAAAGATGAAAAGTGCCTGTCTATTTTAAAAAAAGAAATTTCCTCGGATATAAAAGTTGTCTCTTCTGATGAAGGGATAATTGACGTCGCCACACATCCTGATAACGATCTGGTTGTTTCCGCCATAGTCGGTTCTGCGGGTTTGTACCCTACATACCGCGCGATTGAGCAAGGTATAGATATCGCTCTTGCAAATAAAGAAGCGCTTGTTATGGCAGGCGATATAATTATGGCTAAAGCTAAGGAAAAAAATGTAAATATTATACCTGTTGACAGTGAACATAGCGCTATTTTTCAGTGTCTTGCCAGTCAAAAAAATAAGTGGGTTAACCGTTTGCTTTTAACCGCTTCAGGAGGTCCTTTTTTACATACACCTAAGGATGATTTTTCTAAAGTAACTGTTGTGCAGGCCTTAGCTCATCCTAAATGGTCGATGGGAAAAAAGATTTCTATAGATTCGGCTACAATGATGAATAAAGGACTGGAACTGATTGAGGCTATTAAATTGTTTTCAGTTCCAGCCGATAAGATAAGCGTTATCATTCATCCTGAAAGCATAATTCATTCTATGGTAGAATATATTGATGGATCGTATATTGCCCAGATGAATGTTACTGACATGACTATCCCCATTCAGTATGCTTTAACGTATCCTGAAAGAGAAAAAGGCGAATTGTTTAGGAAAATAGATTTTTTTAAATTGAAACAGCTTAATTTTTTTAAACCTGATTTTGATAAATTTATCTGTCTTAGATTGGCATACGAGGCGGCTGAGGTAGGCCATTCAATGCCGGCTGTACTTAATGCCGCTAATGAGCAGGCGGTTAAGTTGTTTCTTCAGGAAAAGATAAAATTTGTCGATATTCCTTATATAATTGAAAAAGTAATGAGCACACATCAAATAGAGAAACATCCTTCAATTGATGATCTTATAAATATCGATAACTGGGCACGTGATACGGCAGATAATGTTGTTTCCGGTTCCGCTACAAGGAGATAGTGTTTTATGGAAATAGTTGTAAATTTAATTCGTTTTTTCTTAATACTCGGTGTATTGATTTTTATTCATGAAGCAGGCCATTTTATGGTGGCTAAAAAAGTCGGTATTTATATCTTTAGGTTTTCTATTGGATTCGGCAAAAAACTGTTTGGATTCAAATCAAAAGAAACTGAATACTGCATTTCCGCCATCCCGTTTGGAGGATATGTGAAAATGGCAGGGCAAGAAGATGTGCCCTCTGGCGACGATGAGGAAAATCTTGATCCAGACACTCTGGTAGATGTGCCGGAAAATCAGAAATTTTATAATAAAACCGTATGGCAGAGGTTTTTAGTTGTATTCGCGGGACCCGCTATGAATTTTATTCTCGGAATTGTGCTTTTTATAGTTGTTTTTTATGTCGGCATACATGTTCCTGTGTATTTAAAAAATACGTTAATCGGTGAAGTTATACCAAATTCTCCTGCCGCTGAAGCGGATATACGAGTCGGGGATACTATTTTAGAAATAAATTCAGAGCCGGTAACCCAATGGCGACAGATTACGCGAAAAACTATTTTCAGTATCGGCGAGAAACTTGAGTTGTCTATAAAAAGAGGGGATAAAATAGTAAAAACGACTGTTGTTCCTTCTTATTACGATAAAAAAGCAAATCCCGGTATAGGCGTTTTTCCTTATATAAAATCAGTTGTAAATGAAGTCGTTGCCGATAACCCTGCCCAAAAAGCGGGGCTTCAGCCGGATGATGTTATTATAGGTGTTAATAATGAACCAGTTTCTTTAACAAATATTTCAAGGGTTATCCGGCAAAATAAATCTCCAAAAATAATTTTAAATATATTAAGGGGAGATGAAAAGCTCAACATTAATATTTCACCAAACAAAGTAGGCGGTATATCCGGGATAGAATTTTTGGATAATGTAGCTGTTAGAGTTGATGCTGAAAAATATCCTTCACTAAAACCAGGCGATAAACTTGTTAAAATAGATGATGTAAGAGTGAAAAATATAGATGATATTAACGGTTATATCGAAAATAAGATAAATCAATCGGTTAATTTATCTTTTGAGCGGGCTGAAGGAAATGTTTTTATTAAAAAAGTCAAAACCATTAGTGTCCAAGCAAATATAACATCCTGTAATAAAATAGGAGTATATTTTAAAGCTGATGATACAACTGTACTTGAAAGGTATCCGATACATATTGCGTGCGCGAAGGGAATCAAACGGGCATTTGTTTCCGTAGGCGAATTATTTACATCCATTTATTATTTAATTATTGGACGGATAAGTCCTCGCGAACTTGCCGGTCCTATAGGCATATACAAAATTACTGCCGATTTCGCGGCAAGCGGTTTTATTATGCTGTTATCTTTTATTGGATTTTTAAGTGTGAATTTGAGTGTGATTAATTTATTGCCTATACCCGTTTTAGACGGCGGACATGTTGTGTTTCTGCTCATTGAGGCAGTTAGACGCAAACCATTAAGCGATAAAGTAATGGAAATTTTACAGAAAATAGGTTTTGTTTTGCTTATGGCATTAATAGTTTATACTCTTTATAACGATATTGTACACCGCCTTATAGGCAATTAATTTGTATATAAATGAAAAATAGACGAGCCGTTCGTAAAATTTATTATGGATCCATAGCAGTTGGAGGTGATGCGCCTGTAACTGTCCAGTCTATGGCTAATACCAAGACTGCGGATGTTCAATCTACCGTATCTCAAATACAGGAGCTTACGGATATTGGATGTGATATAATAAGGGTAGCGGTGCCTGATATGGAATCCGCAGACGCTCTTCCCTCAATTATAAAAAAAATATCCATACCGTTAATCGCGGATATTCATTTTGATTACCGTCTTGCTTTAGCTTCTTTAAAAGCGGGTGTGCATGGGCTTAGGCTGAACCCGGGAAATATCAAAAATGAGGATCATATAATCAAGGTGGTGAAAGAGGCGAAATCGCGCAATATTCCCATAAGGATAGGCGCAAACGCAGGTTCGATAGACAGAGACTGGCTGGCTAATCAGGACAGCAGGTTATCACATACAGAGGTTGTTGCGCGGGCTATGCTGGATGGAGCCTTAAATCAGATAAAAATTCTTGAAAAATTGGATTTCTATGATATTGTTATTTCTTTAAAGGCATCTGATGTAAGGACTACTATTGAGTCTTACCGTTTAATGGCTAAGCTCTGCGATTATCCGTTTCATCTTGGTATCACTGAGGCGGGACCTATTATTCAGGGAACTGTAAAATCAAGCGTAGGCATTGGAATACTGCTTAATGAAGGTATAGGCGATACAATT
Source organism: bacterium (assembly GCA_021161885.1). Taxonomy (GTDB): domain Bacteria; phylum Auribacterota; class Auribacteria; order Auribacterales; family Auribacteraceae; genus JAGGZS01. The sequence continues at coordinate 3,311 of JAGGZS010000130.1, read as the reverse complement.
AGAATTTCTTTAACGGATTCGCCGGCGTATGAGGTTCAGGTTGGACATATTCTTCTTCGATCCTTAGGGTTAAGAAAAATATTTCCGGAAATAATAAGCTGTCCTACTTGCGCAAGAACACGTATTCCTGTTATAGAACTTGCGAAAAAGGTTGAAAAGGAACTGGCTAAACTTAAAGCCGATATTACAGTGGCTGTTATGGGATGTGAAGTAAACGGACCAGGGGAAGCGCGCGAAGCCGATATCGGTATTGCCGGTGGTAAAGGATTCGGCATCTTGTTTAAAAAGGGTGAAGTTATCTGTAAAGTGCCTGAGAATGAATTAATTGGCAGGTTAATAAAGGAAATTAAACAAATGGTTTGCAATAAGGGAGACCAATCAAATTGAGAATGTCTAATGCTTTAATACCTACCGTTAAAGAGACTCCTGCCGACGCTGAAATAGTCAGCCATAAACTTATGATACGAGCCGGATTAATGCGTAAGCTGGGATCGGGAATATATACATATTTGCCTATGGGGCTAAAAGTTATTCGCAAAGTTGAACAGATAGTCCGTGAAGAAATGAACAGGGCAGGAGCTCAGGAACTGCTTATGCCGATACTCAGCCCGTCTGAGTTGTGGCTCGAAAGCGGCAGGTGGAACGTGTATGGCAAAGAATTAATGCGAATAAAAGACAGGCATTCAAGAGAGTTCGCTTTAGGTCCCACCCACGAAGAAGTTATAACCGATATTGCCAGAAAAAATATCAAATCTTATCGAGAACTGCCTGTTAACCTATATCAAATTCAAACTAAATTCAGAGATGAAATACGCCCCCGGTTCGGTGTTATGCGTGCCCGAGAATTTATAATGAAAGATGCTTATAGTTTTCATAGCTCAAAAAAATGTATGCGCGAAACATATAAGATAATGTTTGATACATATACTCGGATTTTTAAAAGATGCGGACTTCGGTTTAAACCGGTTCTCGCTGATTCAGGCGCTATCGGCGGAGATATGACTCATGAATTTACGGTATTAGCGGAATCCGGAGAAACTCTTGTTTTTTTCTGTGAAGATGATAAATGCGGATACGCCGCAAGTTCAGATTCCGCTGCAGGTAAAATTGAACGTAAAGATACCTTAACTCTCGATAAAAATGCTGATATCGAAAAAGTCCATACTCCAAATATGAAAACGGTTGAGGAAGTCTCAGAATTTTTTAACGAGAAAAAATCTTCTTTAATAAAAACGTTGCTGTATAAAATAGATGATCAAATTATCGCTGTGCTTGTTCGGGGTGATAGGGAAGTAAATGAAGCGAAACTGCAAAGTTTTTTTAAAAATCCGTTTATTGAACTTGCTGATGAGGAATCTGTTAAAAGAGTTACTAAAGCTGAAGTGGGTTTCGCAGGTCCCGTTAATTTGGATGTGCCTGTTTACGCCGATTTATCTGTTAAACAGGTAAGTGTAGCTATATCAGGAGCTAACGAGACTGATTACCATTTTAAAAATATTGTGCCGGATAGGGATTTTAAAATCGAAAAATATATCGATGTGTCTTTAGCCCAAAAGGGCGATGCCTGTCCGAAATGCGGTAAAAAATTAGATGAATGCAGGGGTATAGAAGTCGGACAGGTTTTTCAGCTCGGAACTAAATACAGTACAGCTTTGAACGCTGTTTACCATGACCGTAACGGTAAAGAAATGCCTTACCTTATGGGATGTTACGGGATAGGCATAACCCGTACTCTTGCGGCGGCTATTGAGCAGTCTTACGATGACAACGGCATAATTTGGCCTTATTCTTTGGCTCCTTACCATATTACCGTATTAATGCTTAACCAGCACGACGAGGAGATTAAAAATGAATCCGAATCAATTTATGAAGAATTAACAAAAGCAGGGTTTGACGTTCTGCTTGATGACAGGGATGAACGCCCGGGATTTAAATTTAAAGACGCCGACCTGCTGGGTATCCCTATAAGGATAGTTGTGGGAAAATCGTTTAAGAAAGATAAAGTCATTGAGGTTAAAAAAAGGGATGGCAACAATATCTTAAAAGTCGGCAGAGATGGTTTAACGGCGACTATCAAAAATATAATTGATGAACTGGATAACAAAATCAATGGATAAAAATAAGTTTTTTGTATTGCTGCCTGCTTATAACGTGGAAGCTCATATAAAAAAAACTGTTGAGAATATAAAAAAGTATCTGGACAACATTTTAGTCGTTGATGACGGATCAACAGATAATACACTCAATATTATTAAAGATTTGAGAGTGAATTTTTTAACAAATAAAAAAAATTGCGGTAAGGGATCGGCTTTGAGTGAAGGGTTTAAGTATTTATCCGGCAAAGATATTGATTATGTAATAACCATGGACAGCGACGGACAGCATTCCCCTGATGATATACCCGTTTTTTTAAAGTGCGCAGAGGCGGTAAAAGCTGATATTATAATAGGCAATAGGATGCATGACACATCCAATATGCCTTTAATCAGATATTTAACCAATAGGTTTCTTTCTTCCGTAGTCTCTAAAATGACAAAGTGTAAAATACCAGATACCCAATGCGGGTTTAGGATGATCTCTAAGAAAGTTATTCAGTCTGTGCGTGTTGAATCAAGAAGATATGACGCGGAATCTGAAATAATCATAAAAGCCGGACGGCAGGGGTTCAGTTTTGCTTCTGTACCGGTTAAGACAATTTACAGTACGGAAAAAAGCCGAATTAATCCTGTTATTGATACAATCCGTTTTATTAAGTTGGTAATAAAACTTTTCAGGGAAGAAAAAAATCAAAAAAAAAGAAAGTGTATTTTATGAAATTTATGAGAAAATTATACGATTGGGTTCTGCATTGGGCATATACTCCTTACGGGGCAATAGTGCTTGTGATTAATTCGTTTGCGGAATCATCTTTTTTCCCTGTTCCGCCTGATGTGTTGTTAATCGCGTTATCTGTATCAAGGCGAAAAAAGGCGCTTTATTATGCTTTAATCACAACCATAGCTTCAGTTGCGGGCGGTATCTTAGGGTACTATATAGGCGTTGCTTTATGGGAATCGGTGGGTAAACCTATTATAGCGTTTTATCATGCGGAAGAACAATTTGAAAATTTACGGCAGATTTTTAGGGACAATAGTTTTATAGCGGTTTTAGTAGCGGCTGTTACCCCGATTCCATATAAAGTGTTTACAATAGCCGCCGGCGCCAGCGCAAGTTCGTTTTCTACGTTTATGATAGCATCTGTTATCGGGCGGGCTGCTCGTTTTTTTGCTCTGGGAATCCTTATTTATTTTTTTGGCGAAAAAATACGTAAT
>JAGGZS010000065.1 GCA_021161885.1 bacterium | reverse complement strand
GTATATATATATAATATAAATTAATGATAGAAAAATATCAATTTATCAAAAAATTTGTTTACGGTGAATTATTTTATAAAAGTTATGAAAAAAACAAAAATTTTTTTAATATTGCCGGTTTTATTAGTTGTTCTGCTTAATTTTACAGGATGCGCTGTAATACGTAAAGCAGCGTTTCAGACAGCGAAACCTGTTTTCCGCGACCAAATCAAATCGTTGAACAGAGAATCTGATTATGAACTGGCTAAGTCGGTTTTTCCGTCTAATATTAAACTTCTTGAGGGTCTTGTCTTATCTTATCCAGATGATACGGAATTGAAATTGTGGCTGGCTGAGGCGTTATGCGGCTACTCTCTTGGGTTTGTGGAAGATGAAGATAAGCAAAGAGCGTCTAAATTTTATCTGCGGGCAAGAGATTACGCTGTGCAAGCATCTGTTCAGAAAATTAGGTTTAAGAAGGAATATATGTATAATATAGATAAACTGCGTGAATGGATAAATAAAGTAGATAAAAAAAATACAGCTTATTTGTTTTGGCTCGCCCAAGCGTGGGGCAGTTATATCGCCCTGAATATGAACGACCCTGAAGCGATAGCCGACCTTGTTAAAGTTCAATGGATGACCGATAAAGTTATCGAACTTGACGAAAATTTTTATTATGCCGGAGCTCATTTGTTTAAAGGTATAGTTTACGCTGATTTACCGCCAATGCTCGGCGGCAGCCTTGATGAATCAAAAAAACATTTTGAGAAATGTTTTCAACTGAATCACGGAAAATTTCTTCTTGCTTATTATTATTTTATGAAAACATACTGCGTTAAAATTCAAGATAAAAAATTATACAATAAAATTTTAAATAAAGTAGAGCGGTTTAATTTGAATACCGCCCAAGATTTTAGTTTGGTAAATATTATAGCGTTAGATAAAATTAAAAAGCTCAAACCCTTAGAAAAGGAGTTGTTTTTTGATGAAAATGAGTAAATTTTTGGCAGCGGCATTGATTTGTCTTTTTGCGTCTTGTGTATCGGCTAAGGATAAATATGTTCTCAAGTTTGCAACCATTGCGCCCGAGGGGACTACATGGATGAACACGCTTGAGGAAATGAATAAAGAGATTATCGCCGAAAGTAACGGCCGTCTTAAACTAAGGATTTATCCGGGCGGAATAATGGGTGATGAACTGGATGTGTTAAGAAAAATGCGAATTAATCAGATTCATGGCGGGGGCTTTACTGGTGTCGGATTAGGAAAAATACTCCCTTGCGTAAGAGTGCTTGATTTGCCTTACCTGTTTAATACAAACAATGAAGTGGATTATGTCGATAACAAGATGTTTGATTTTTTTCTAAAACAATACGATGCCAAAGGATATGTTCTGCTTGGATGGGCGGAAGCAGGGTTTGTGTATCTATTTTCACAATTTGAAGCTAAAACTAAAGATGACCTTAAAAAACTTAAGTTATGGGCATGGCAGGATGACCCCATAGCTAAAGCGGTTTTTGAAGGAATAGGGCTTTGCACAATACCTCTGCCTGTAACCGATGTTTTAACTTCGCTGCAGGTAGGTATGATTGACGCCGTATATTCTCCGCCTTTAGGCGCGCTTGCGCTTCAGTGGTACACACGCGTGGATTATATGTATTCTCCTCCGATTACACATGCTTCAGGCGGGGTGCTTGTCAGTAAAAAATTTGTTAACTCGCTTCCTGATGATTTAAAAAAAATACTTAAAGATAAATTTAAAAAATATCTCCGTATCCTTAACTCACGCAGTAGGCAGGATAATGAAAAAGCAAAAGAAATACTCAAAAAAAATGGAATAAAAATTATTTCACTGCCTGATGCCGACCTTGAAAAAATTAAAATAGATGCCAAAAAGGTATGGAATAATCTTGCAGGCAGGCAATACTCCAAGGAACTTTTAGATACGGTAAAAAATTTATTGAAAGAAAGTGCGGATGCGCAGAAATAATCTGATGAAAAAATTTTTTAAAACGATTTTATCTATAATAATTAAGATAGACGATGTTATCGCTTTCGTGGAAAAATTAATTTTGTCCTTAGTTTTATCTGTTATTATTATTGTTCTTTTGGTGCAGATAGTGCTGCGCAATTTTTTCGATACAGGGTTGTTTGAGGCGGAAATTATCATACGCCATTTAATTTTATCCATTTGTTTTATAGGGGCTTCACTTAGTACATATTACAGAAGGCATATAAAAATAGACCTGATAAACAGGCTGGTATCGGATAAAACAAATAAAATACTTATGGTTTTTAATAATATTTTTTGCGCTGTAGTTTGCATATGGCTTGCCAAAGCCGGACAATCATTTTTAATAGATGAAATCGAATACGGCGGAAGTTTGGCATCTAATATCCCTTTGTGGATATTTATGCTTGTTATACCGGTTTCTTTTTCAATTATGGCGTTTCGTTTTTTACTGAACATTTTTAAGAAATTTTTTTTAGAGGATATATAAATTGATTTTTTTTATGCTTATATTGACAGCGCTTGTCGGAGTCCCTCTTTTTTGTGTGATCGGGTCTTTGGGCATTTTTGCTTTTACGCGGGCGCAAATAGATGTGTCAGCGATTATTATAGAAATGGTAAGGTTAGCGAGCGCGCCTGCTCTTTTAGCCATACCTCTTTTTACTTTTACAGGCTATATTTTAGCAGAAAGCAACGCTCCGAAGCGGCTTGTTAATTTTAGCAGGGCTCTTTTAGGCAATATGCCCGGCGGGGTACCTGTTGTGGCGTTTATATGCTGTGCTTTTTTTTCGGCTTTTACAGGGGTATCTGGCGTAACTATTATCGCGTTGGGCGGATTGCTTTATCCGATTCTTGTATCTGATAATTATTCCGGCAAATTTTCTCTTGGGCTTTTAACTTCTACGGGCAGTTTGGGCGTATTGCTTCCGCCGAGCCTGCCTCTGATTTTATACGGGGTAATTGCTGAAACGCCTATTGACCATTTATTTGTAGCGAGCGTGTTACCTGCTTTTTTCCTGTTTATCCTGCTTGCGGTTTACAGCGTTTCCAAAAGCCTGAAACGTGAGCAGAAACGCCAAAAATTTTCTGCTAAAGAGTTGATAAAAACCGCTCGCGCAGCGGCTTTTGAAATACCGCTGCCCATTGTTATTCTCGGCGGCATATACAGCGGTTTATTTACCGCTACCGAGGCGGCGGCGATCAGTTCCGCTTATGTTGTTATTGTTGAAGTTTTTGTATATAAAGATTTAAGTTTGAAAAAAGATATTCCCGCTATAATGCAGAAAAGTATGGTGCTTGTCGGCGGAATTTTAATTATCCTCGGAGTAGCTTTAGGGTTGACAAACTACCTTATTGACGCTCAAATACCTATGAAACTTCTTGACTGGATGAAAATTTATATATCGAGCAAATGGGTGTTTTTGATTTTGTTAAATATTTTTCTGCTGGTTGTCGGATGCTTGATGGATATTTTCTCGGCAATAATAGTTATTGTTCCTCTTATTAAACCTATAGCAATGAGTTTCGGTGTAGACCCTGTTCATCTCGGTGTGATTTTTTTAACTAATTTAAGTATTGGTTATTGTACCCCGCCAATCGGTATGAACTTATTTATCGCAAGTTCAAGGTTTGATAAACCAATAATCGATTTATATAAAGCCACTATTCCGTTTTTGCTGATTTTTATAGCCGGGCTTATTGTTATCACTTATTGCCCATGGTTGAGTTTGTGGCTGACAAGCCTTATTTTCGGGACTCATTAAATGATGCGTGAATTTTTTAAGAAAATATATTCCGCGGAATATCTATTTTTGCCTCTTTTATTATTATCTTCCGCAGTATTGATAGTGTACTTGAATGTTTCTAACGCTGGTTTCGTTTATGATGACAACGATTTTATCGTTGATAATTATCCCGTAAAAACATGGCTTCTTAAAAATCCCTGGGATTTTTTTTTGAAACCCGAGCAGGCTGTCTGGTCGGGTATCTACAGGCCGTTGCGCACTTTAGCGTTTGCCGTTGACTATCAGTTTTTTGGGCTGAATCCGTCAGGGTATCATATCGAGAATTTTTTCCTGCATATTTTTAACGCAATACTGGTTTTCTTCTTGTTCAGGATATTTTTTAAAAACGATAAAATATCGTTTATGGGGGCACTGCTTTTTGCTGTTCATCCAGTTCAGATAGAATCTGTTACATGGATATCAAGCCGCGGCGACCTGTTATATTCTTTTTTTACTTTGATTTGTTTCATTTGGTTTCTTAAAATGGCGAAAAAAGATAATTTTTCTATTAGAAAAATTTTTT
>JAGGZS010000324.1 GCA_021161885.1 bacterium | reverse complement strand
TTGATTCTATTCCTCTGAAAAGAAAATTTTTAATCCAGAAAAATAATAATCCGATACCTTTTAACCGATATTTTTGTTTTTCTAAAAATTTTCTCTGCACATATTCCGGGGGCGGGGGAATATTTTGTTTATCTATTTTAAAGTTACGAATATCTTTTTCGGATATTTTTTTATTCGTAAGAGATGAACGGTCTATTTTTGAGCTGTGCACATTTTTTATTTGTTCAAGTTTTGTACCGCATTTGATACAAAAGTTGCCGCCAATTTGTTTTGTGTTACATTTTGGACAGATCATTTAGTTAAAACCTTATCATCTTCGGTTATAAAATAATAGCCGCAATTTTTACAAACTTTTTCATCCTCTGTACGAGGATATTTTCGGCAGTTAAGCGGTCTGAATTTATATATTTTGCATATGGAGTATCCGTCTTTATCGTAATCTAAGAAAGGGCAAACGTTAGGAAGTTTACAACATTGTCCGCATCTATTGCATGTTCCCACCCTATTTTTACTTACCGGCAGAACCGAAGTTAATGTACGTTTTGCTTTTTCCGACCAAGTATTTTTTGCCATTTTTTATAAAAATCCTTATATTTAATTTTTAACAAAAAGGTATTTTTTTATTTTTTCATACCTTTTTAATCCGATACCCTTAATTTTTGTGATTTCCCGCACCGACCCGAACGACAAATTCAATAGCGACAATGCAGTGCAACGAAATTACCAACTGAGTGTAGCTCTTTATTATATGTTTAATATTTTCTTACTTCAGCATATAAACTTATCAACGCCTCTCGTCTTAATCTAAATTTTGTTCCATGATTATGTCCTGTTCGTGCATCAAAATCTATATAGACATTTCCGTATTCAATGGCATTAATAAATTTATCCAAATCAAATCGTTTTAACATAAATATTTCTTGATAATGAAAATGAAGTGTTCCGTCAATCTTCTTAGTTTCTGCCTGAACAAAGAAGCAATTATGTAGTTTTGTACCTGCTTTATGATATAAATCGTCAAATCCCCAATAGGGTTTAGGTTGAAGTGTTGTATTTGCAACACAATTTATCCATTCAGGGTGATTATCTGTAATTTTACTATGATTAAAATCGATTAATATTTTTCTATCTCCTCTATTCACTTTTACTGTAAACCCTCTGTTACTGTACCCGCTGGTATTTATTGTTTGCCTGAAACTTTTTTCATTGCTCGGGTATTTTTTTCCTGCTTCTTGGTGTGTCCACCCAAATTCAGGTAATAGTATAGACGGAACAAATTTATAAGCGCGCGGAGAAGGTTCTATATGAAATAATGTGATAAGTGATGTTGTATTTTTTTTCTGAGCTTTCAGTTCCCATTCCGTAGCATTTGGTATTGGTAAATTATTTTCTTCTATTCCCAACAAATCTTCTAATGTGTTGCCAACGCCCCCGTCATTGTTTTTTCTGCCTGTTGGAATCCAGCCTTTATCACGAATTTCTATGAGTGCTTTAATTAAGCTCTTCTTTGTATAAGTTTTCATTTTAACTCCAATACATCAAATAGTAATGCCTGCTTTTTTATTTCTTTTTTCTCAGCGGCTATAATAGATGATGGATCAATAAGACGTTGATAAGCCATTTTACAATACTCAGGGGATATATCTATTCCGATAAAATTACGGTCAAGTTTTTTTGCGGCAATAGCTGTAGTGCCTGATCCCATAAAAGGATCAAGGATGATTTTCGCATTTGTTGATGATATAATACGTTCTATTAATTCTACAGGGAAAGGGGCTGGATGTTTATTTTTACTTTCTTGCCCAAATTCCCAAACATCTCCGTGGGCATTGGCTTTTTTGGCTAATTTAAATTCTGGTTTTGCTATAAGATAAATAACCTCATAGGTTGGTAAAAAATATCCTGGATTAAAATTTATGCCGCCTTTTCTTTTCCATATAATAATTTGCCGAACCGGAAATCCTGAAACAATATCCTGTCTATCTTGCAGCAATCCTGCTTGAACACGCCATTTATGGTTATAGAATATTGCTCCGTTTGCTGAAATAATACGTAGCATTTCAGATAGACATTTCCTTTGCCATTTTACATATTCATTATGCGGCATATTATCATTATAATGTGAATAGCCGTTTATAAGGGCAGCGTTTGCCCATTTTCCGCCTTTGCCGTTTTTCATCCCGTTACCAGTTGAATTTTTAAGATTATACGGGGGGGATGTTACAACTAAATCCACACTTTCATCTGGTATTTGCTTCATCACATCTACCGCATTACCAGAAATAAATTTATCTATAAAAGCATCAGGATAATGTAATCCTTTATTTATAGCCATTTTTATCAAAGTCCTTATATTTAATTTTTAACAAAAAGGTATTTTTTTATTTTTTCATACCTTTTTAATCCGATACCCTTAATTTTTGTGATTTCCCGCACTGACTTGAATTTTTTTTTACCACGGAAGCAAATTATTTTTTTCGCCGTTTTTTTGCCTATTGAAGGCACATCCATCAATTCAACAGCCGATGCCTCGTTTATATTTAATTTCGTAAATCGTTTCTTTTTATGCGGCACAATTATTTTTGTGTGGGGTTTATACGCATTATAATCTATGGGAACCGTATTTGTATAATTAAAAAAATCTTTAACAATCATGCCGATACAAAATGATAGGCACAGCACAATAATTAAAAATTTTTCTTTACGAGTAAAAATTTTTTTTTTACCTCCAGTTTATTTAACTACAAAATTAACTAATTTGTTCGGGACAACAATTGTTTTGATTATTTTTTTGCCCTCAATACTGCCGGCTGTTTTTTCATCGCTTAAAGCAAGTTTTTCTATTTTTTCTTTCGGGGTATCTGAGGGAATAACCATTTTAGAACGCAGTTTGCCGTTAACCTGAATAATGACCGTAAATTCGGTTTTGGTAAGCGCTTTTTCGTCGTAAATCGGCCACGAGCTTTTCAGCAACGACTCATTGTGTCCTAAATACCGCCATAATTCTTCAGTTATGTGCGGAGCGATAGGGGACAATAACTTAACGGCGGTTTCCACCGCTTCTTTTAAAATATTCGAAGATACGTTTTTTGCCGATTTAATAGCGTTTGTCAGCTCAAAAATTCGAGCTAAAACTGTGTTCATTTGTATATTTTTTTCTATATCAGCGGTTACTTGTTTGATAGTGTAGTGTGTTTTTCTGTAAAGATCGGTATTATCTTTCCCGCACCCTCTTGTGTTTGTGTCGATAATATCTTTTGTCCTGATTATTAAATCCCAGAACCGCCTAAGGAAACGGTGCGCTCCCTGAACTCCGTCTTCGTTCCATATCCGTTCCCTGTCTGGCGGTGTATCAGAGAGGATGTAAAGACGCATGGTATCGGCGCCGTATTTGTTCATTATTTCGTCAGGGCTTACCGTATTAAGTTTAGTTTTGCTCATTTTTAATACTTCCGACACCACATCCGATCCGCAAATTCTGCATTTTCCGTTTTCGACATTTTTGTCTTCAAGCCATTTACAGTTGTCGCAGTAATGGGCTGTTTTACAAACCATACCTTGGCAGAACAGCCTTTTTGCCGGTTCGGCAAAATTTATCAATCCCATATCTTTCATTACCTGAGCAAAGAATCGTGAATAAATAAGATGCATTGTAGCGTGTTCAATACCGCCGATATAAAAATCAACAGGACACCATTTGTTCACGTCATCTGGATTAAAAATTTTGTTCTCTTCCCGTGGATTGATATAGCGGTACATATACCATGATGAATCTACGAATGTATCCATGGTATCGGATATTCTTTTCGCCGGTTTTGCGCATTTCGGGCATATTGTGTTTATAAAATCAGGGCATTGCGCCAGAGGGCTTTCGCCAGTGGGTTTAAACTCAACGTTTTTTGGAAGAAGGACAGGCAAATCTTCTTCGGGCACAGGCACTTCACCGCATTGATCGCATTCTATTATCGGGATAGGCACGCCCCAGTATCTTTGGCGGGACAGCAACCAGTCCCTTAAACTGTAATTAATGGTTTTTTTCCCGTATCCGTTATCGTCGAGCCATTTGATTATTTTTGGCATTGCTTTGCGGTTAGCGATACCGTCAAAAGGGCCTGAGTTAATTTGCAGCCCATTTTCAACGTATGCTTCTGCCATGGTATCAAGGTCAAGCTGTTTGTCCTGCGGTTGAATTACAATTTTTATGGGCAGGTTATATTTTTTAGCGAATTCAAAATCGCGCTGGTCATGAGCCGGCACAGACATCACCGCACCTGTTCCGTAAGTCATCAAAGCAAAATTAGCAACCCAAAGAGGAACAATATCGCCGTTGACAGGATTAATCACGTGAAATCCGGTCGGCACACCTTCTTTCTCAAGCCCTACCAGTTCTTTGGCGGAAGTGCCCATACTTCTCATTTTTTTTACAGCTTTCATAACATCAGCTTGTTGAGCAGTGCCCTCAACCAGTTTTTCGATTAACGGATGTTCAGGCGCTATGGACATAAATGTTACCCCGAAAACCGTATCTGGCCGGGTAGTGAATACAGGCAGTTTTTCGCCGGTTTCTTTAATGATAAAATCTATTCTCGCCCCTTCGGAACGGCCTATCCATTCCTGCTGCATTTTTATAACTTTTTCAGGCCACCGGGTTAATTCGCAATGGTTATCGAGGAGTCTCTGGGCAAACTCGCTCATGGTAAAAAACCATTGTTCAAGGTCTTTTTGTATAACTTCCGTACCGCAGCGTTCACATCTACCTTCATGAACTTGTTCGTTAGCGAGAACAGTCTGGTCGTTAGGGCACCAGTTGACCGGAGCTTTTTTCCGGAGCGCAAGCCCCTGTTTATAAAATTTTAAAAACAGCCATTGTGTCCATTTATAATAATCCGGATGGCTTGTGGCGATTTCACGGTTCCAGTCATAACCCCAGCCGGCTCTTTTCATCTGGATACGCATTTTTCGGATATTATTTTTTGTGTTCTCTTCAGGGGGGATGCCGAGCCTGATTGCCGCGTTCTCCGCAGGTAAACCGAATGAATCCCATCCTATCGGGGAAAGAACTTCCTGCCCGAGCATTTTGTGGTATCTGACAAGAGTATCGCTTAACGTGTAATTCATCACATGTCCCATATGTAAGATACCTGATGGATAGGGGAACATACTTAAAATATAATATTTTGGTTTGTCTGAATTGTTATCGGCGGCAAAAAAATTATTTTTTTGCCAGTAATCCTGCCATTTAGTCTCAATATCCTGCGGGTTATATTGTTGGCGTTGTTTATCCACTTATTCCTCCTGAGAATTAACAAAATTAGTCAAATTTCTTTTTTTATGTTATAACAGATAATCAGCTCTTATTAAATAAAAATCATTAGAATATTTCTGATATGAATAAGACCATTTTGTTGCACGGACAATTTAATAAATTTTTCTTTTTTATATTGAATTTTTTCTTTCCGCTGCAATGCTGTAATTGCCGGAATTATCTGCCGTATTATCCTGTTAAGCATTTATGTGATAAATGCGAAAACGAGCTGTATGCTGATATTTGTGTTGTATGCCAAGTATGTTCCAAACGAGCGGGCTTAAATAACGAAGCTCCGTATTTATGCGGGGACTGCAGGTTTAAAAAAGATCCGCCTTTGAAAATTATCAGTGTCGCGAAATATGAAGGTATATTAAAAAACCTAATTCATCAGCTCAAATATAATCTTAGAGAGAATATTTCTATCACATTAGCGCGGGTAATGCTTGATTTTCTTAAACTCCAAAAAATTCAGATGAATAAATACGATGCTGTTATACCCATGCCCATATCTAAAGTGAAAAAACGGGAACGGGGGTTTAATCAGATCGAATTTATATGCCGAAAAATTTGCGGTTATTACAATATCGAGCTTAATAAAAAAATTCTCAAACGCAAATATCACAAAAAACCTCAAGTGGCGTTAAGCAGACGCGAACGCCTTATCAATCCTCAAAATTCTTTTGAATTAAAAAAAAATTCCAATATAAAAGGAAAATCGTTTATATTGGTTGATGATGTTAAATCCACTGGCAGTACTCTTTATTTCGCTTCTAAAATTTTGTTTGACGCGGGAGTATCCGAAGTATTGTGCATTACCCTTGCCGACAACGCGTAATTTGGTGAAATTTTTCTGAAAATAATTATAAATTTCAAAATTTCAAAATTGGGAGCGCTGAAAAAAAAGGATAGATGCCGGAACAGTGATTCCGCTAAAAACAGTTGTAAATCTTTTATGCGGGTATATTATCGTTTTTTCCGCACGATGCAAGTATCCAGAGAAAAAACGGACCGCCTAAAAAAGCGGTAATAATGCCTACGGGCAAATCGGTAGGCGGCAGAATTGATCTGGCGAGTGTGTCTGATACGGCGAGAAAAATTCCTCCGGCAAGGATAGAAAACATTGTCAGATATTTATGTTGAGGTCCTATAATAAGACGGCATATGTGCGGCACAATCATTCCCACAAAAGCTATCGGACCGCAAACGGATACTACAAAACTTATCATTAAAGATACAACAGCAAAAAGCGTTAACTTAAATCTTTTTACCGCCAATCCTTTTGATACGGCAATTTCATTGCCCATAAGCATAAGGTCTAATTCAGGAGAATATATGAAAATAATGATAAACCCGCCTATTGAAATAGGCAGTAATTTAAGAATTTGCGCATAAGATACGCTGTCCAGCCCGCCGACCAGCCACCTGAAAATCATAAACGTCTGGTAAAAATTAGATAAATACTGTATTAACATCACCATACTTGAAAAAAATAATGTTACCGCCACACCCGCAAGCAACATAAACGTACCGTGAAATTCTTTTTTCGCCCGTGTTACAAGATAAACAAATAACGACGCCGTTACCCCGCCGAGCAAAGCCGATATAAATTTGCCCTCAGTATTTAACATCGTAAACGGCAGAAACCCGGATAAGTATAACGCCGCGCCGAAAGAACATCCGCTCGATACCCCTAACGTGAACGGAGTGGCAAGCGGGTTGCGGAATATAGACTGAAACACCATACCCCCTAACGACAGTATCGCACCCGCTATATAAGCTAACAGAACCCTCGGCAGCCTTATATTATAAACTATATGCGCATTCAGCGATTCGCAAGGCGATAAAAAATATGTCCGTAAAGAATAATTTTTTATGCCAATAAGAGGCAAAACAATAAGCAATACAGCATACAAACAAAAAAGAGCGCCTATCATAGTTAATCTTTTGCGGTTAGATTTATTCATTGATTATCTCCCAACAGGGCATAAACATCTGCCGGTCAGTGCCCGTATTGCCCGTTTGGCGAAAATCTACGGAAAAGATTTTTTTCAAAATTGCTCCGTTGAGTTTTACAGGTGAATCAAAGAAAACAATTTTTCCTTGTTTAAGAATAAGTATTTTATCCGATATTAAAACCGCTAAATTTATATTGTGCGTAACAGATAAAACAGTAAGTTTTTTTTTCTTTTTAAGCTCTACAAGCAATTTTGCGGTCTCGAGTTGAAAATGAGGGTCAAGATGAGACATAACCTCGTCCAGCAAAAAAATATCCGGTTGTTGGGCAAGACATCCCGCGATTAAAATTTTCTGTAGTTCGCCTCCGCTTAACGTAGTTAATGTACGGTGTCTTAAATGGCTGATTTTTACATCCTCAATCGCTGCGTTAACCGCTGTATCGTGCTCGTTATCGTGTATATCGAACAAATTTGAGTATGGATATCTGCCCATGGCAATGAATTCTTCTACGGTAAACGGATACGACAAAATCGTTTTCTGGGGGATATAACCTATGTGTTCAGCAAATTTTTTCTGGGAAATATTTTTTGTGTCGTTTCCTGAAAACAAAATTTTGCCGGACGATGGTTTTAGGTATCGGGCGATACATCTTAATAAGGTAGTCTTACCCGATCCGTTCGGTCCTATCAGGCTTATCACCTCGCCTTTTTGGATGGAAAACGAAATATTTTTCAGTATATGGTTTGAGTTAATCGAGTAATTCAGTTCGTTAATATCAAGTATTTTCATATTTTTTTTCGAGAAAAAGTCAAAATCCTTTTTTTATGGTTACCGCCAGCATAAATTACATTGAATAAATCACGGGCTATTTTAACAAATCTTGGTCCGGGCACAAATAAATAATCCCCTTTTAAGACGAAGACGTTACCGTTTTTTACAGCGTTGACATAAGAATAATTTTTCCATGATGATATAATATCAGTTTTATTTAAAGAGGATGTCTGCGGCACAATTTCAATTATCACATCGGGATTAAGCGTAATAATCCCTTCTTTTGATACTATCGGATAAGACACAGGCGATTTTTTAACAACATTTTCGGCCCCTATTTTATCAAGCAGCGCGGAGTAAAAAAAATCTTTGCCCACAATACATTTTGTCTGGTCTTTTGTATCAGCCATATCCCCGCCTAATACGATCATTACCCGTTTTTTCGGTAAGCTGGCGGCTTTTTTTTGTAATTGTGTTAATTGTTTTTGTAAATCAGTTACAATTTTTTCCGCTGTTTTATCTTTTCCGAACAAAGCTCCGAGTTTACGTATGGAGTCCATTATGTTTTTTGGGGTAGAGTAGTCCAGAGTTAGGTGTGAAATGCCTAATTTATCTAATTTTCCTATGATATTTGAATGTTCCGTTCCGGCAAACACGTAATCGGGTTTTAATCTATCTATTGTTTCTAACGACGGATCATAATATCCCCCGATTTTTGTAATTTTTTTTGCGGAGGGCGGATAGGCGCAATAGTTGGTTACTCCGATTAAGTTTTTTTCAAGTCCAAGCATATAAACCATTTCGGTGATAGCCGGAGATAAAGAAACCATGGTTGATGTTGACACTGGTTTATGGTTGCTGTTTTGTTTTTTTTGATCGGATTTGGTAAAACTGCTTATGAATATATAAAATATAAATATTAAGAAAACGATTACAACGGTAACGATATTTTTATTCATTGCAATCATCCAGTTTAAAGATAATATTCATTTTTATTTCAGACGCCGTATTTTTTCCATTTTTCTTGGCAGGCATAAATTTAGCTTTTTTTAATGATTTTACGGCTGATCTGTCTAACCGTTTATAACCGCTTGAAGATATTATCTCGATTTTTACAACGTTCCCATATTCATCTATTTTAATATTTAAGTCAACTGTTCCCTGCTCGCTTTTTCGTCTGGAAACCCTTGGATATTTCACTACAAGTTCAGATAGCGCACTGCATTCGCAGGAAACCCCTTTTTTACGCATATCCGCCTCAATAAGCGGAGAATTAATGGAGTTTATCTGCTGGTTTATTTTACTTGGCTCATCCGGCGTTTTTTTATGGTTATTCGATATTTTTTCTGTTTTGGACTGCTCTGTTTCAGTGTTGTTTTGTATTTGTTTTTTTAAATTTTGCTTTCTATGTTTAGGTTCAGGCAATTTTTTATCGGTTTTCGCGGCAATAATTTTATCAGAGCATAATGTTTTTGTTTCAATTCGTTTGACGCCGGATGACATAGACGGCATAGGTTGTTTTAAAATATCGCCAACTGATTTTGATAAAATTTTCTCTTTAATTTTTTTTGTCTCATTATTTTTTTTATCAATCGGTTCGCAAGGCGAAGATTCGGATTTTTTAGATGCAGCCGCGGCTTTGCTCGATATAGACGGGAGCAGTGTAAGTTCCATTACCGATTTCCCGCTTTTTAACTGAATTTTAGAATCGGCAACCGATGAAAATCCTGCGTAATTCGCTATTCCTATATGAACTGCGCAGGAAACAGCTAACGGCGCGATATAAGGTTTGCAGGTATTGATTAACTCGGTTATCATTATAGGTCTCCGAATAAATAATAAGGCGCAGATGATATTTTACGGTATCATCTGCGCTATAAAAAGGTTACAATGTAATTTTTATGCCGCCGTATAAAGAAAACCGCTGTGAATCGTATCCTAAAACTTCTTCATAATAATTGTCGAATATATTATGCAGTTTGCCGTAAACCTCTATATTGTCGGTAATATCGAAGCGTCCGGTTATGTTAAAGAGGGTATACCCCTTAAGGTGTACGCGTTCATAAGTGTTGAAATTACTGAAATCATCTCGTTTGCCTACATATTTAAGTTCACAATATAGGTTGCCTTTATTTTGGCAGAATTTATAGTTCAGATGAATCCCCACTTTATTCTGTGGACGCCGAATCATTTTGGTTCTGTCAAGCACTGAACGTGAAGAATAATCTTTGGTTGCTTCAAGGACTTTGGTTTCTATATAAGTATAGTCAAACCCGAAATAAAGATTGTCAAGAATATCTATATGTGTGAACAGTTCTAATCCGTTTGATTCTGTGCGTTCCGTATTAAAGTTTTCGTAAGTAGTCCATTTAACCACTTCTTTGGTCCATATAAGGTCTTTGAAATTGTTCTGGAAATAAGTCAGTCCGCAATGGAATCTGTTATTGAAGAGGTACTGTTCAATCCCCACTTCCCAAGATTCGCTTTTTTCCGGATCAAGATTTTCGTTAGCCCCGAACCCGTATAACTGCGATATGGTCGGCGCTTTAAATCCGGTTCCGTAAGAGAATTTAAGTTTTGTTCCGGTTTGTTTGATGAAAATAGTAGGAACTACCCTGATTGTGCCGGATGTGCCTGCTTTAGAGTGGTCGTCCCATCTTCCCCCGATAGTTGTGTAAAACATATCATTGAGGGCTATTTTGTCCTGAATATAAAAGCTCCAAGTATTTAGGGTATGGCTGGGACGAATAGAGGTATAAGGACCCCATGCTGAAGTTGAATGGTATTTTGATTTGCCCCGTTCCTGTTCGTGTTCTATGCCCGCGGTTAAAATATTGTTGACCTTTACATTAAAGATTTCAAATTCTGGGAAATAAAAGTTATGTTGGGAATCCACCTGATACATAAACGAATCGTAATAACTTTTTATTATGTACGGATCAGCAGGGTCGGGTTTATCTTTGTCGTCGCGGTCGTATTCTGATACGGACACGCCGAAAATTTGTTCATAGAATCCGTCAAACAAAGTCAGTTTAGCCTCTGGCCGGATCATAAAATGATCTACATAATTGTTATGGTTCGGGTCGTCTCCGCCTCTTCCGCCACTGTCGTCGATCTCTATTTTAGAACTTGTGTAGCGTATGACAGTAGATATATCGAGATTTTCAAAGGGGGTTATGCCTAACCTTGTGGATACGGTGGTGTTTGTAAACCCGTCTTTTTCGCGGTTGCCTTTAGTATGAGTAGCACAGTAATAACCTTGGGAGTTGGTATAAGACATCCCGAAAGAATAATTATAAAGATCCGTTCCGCCGGACACCCCGCCTTCTTGGCGGAACGTATTGAAAGACCCGGCTTCCGATTTAAAATAAAATTTTGGTTTACCTTTACCGCGTTTAGTTTGCATCCTTATCACTCCGCCTATGGCGTCTGATCCGTACAGGGTGCTTTGAGGTCCTCTTAGCACCTCTATTTTTTCAACATTGGTGGTTTCAAGCTGGCCGAAATCAAACGATCTGGCGGGGTTGACCGGATCGTTTACTTTAACCCCGTCAATAAGCATCATTGTATGGTCAGACTCAGCGCCTCGTATAAAGACAGAACTGACTTGCCCATGCACTCCGTTACGTGATACGGTCAAACCGGGCACTTCCTCTAATAAATTTATAACATTTGTCTTTTTTGTGTTTTTAATATGTTCCGCATCAATAACGGTAACCGCACTGCCTATCTCTTTATAAGGTGTGTTGAGCTTTGTAGCGGATACAATTATTGAATTCGGTCGGCGAATTTCCGAACCGGCAGGGGCAGGGGATTGGTTCAATTTAGATTCGTTATCTAAATTCGATAATTGTTTTGTTTGTGTTGATGTGGATTCGGCATACACGGTTACTAAATTTAAACTAAATAATATTGTGAAGAAAAATAAAAATTGTTTCATTTTAATACCTTTCTCTCCCGCGAGATAAATTGGTTAAAACGGTTTTTATCAGGTCTCCTGACTTACGGTCGTCCTACTAACCGCGCCTTCCCGGTTTTCTCAACTAGTGGCGTTAAACGGTGTTCGTCCCGATTACAGTAGCGGGGCTGTGGAGGATTTTCACCTCACTTCCCTTAAAAAAAACCAAAATTAATCTTTTTTTTAATACTTAATCTATTTTGATTTGGCTATAAAAAAATTTCTTTTAACACCTCCTTTCAAAAAAAAACTCAAACCAGAACTCAGCCTGATTTGAGGGATACCCTTTTTTACCGTTCAAATCGTAATTCACGGTGCTTTAAACCCACGAAAGCAGCAATAAAATATTATTTATCAGGCAGGTATTCTGACTCTGGATCAATCTACTTGCCTTCCTTCCCATCACAATAGCGACAGTGGATAATTTAGGTGTTCGTCCCCATTCACAGCGGCGGGTCCATTCCCGATTTTCACGGAATTCCCTTTTTATCACTTAACGTGAACCTGATAAACCTGTTATATATATAGTGAAATATAGCGAAAAAAGCATTATCCGTCAAATGAATTTTTACGAATGGATTTTTTATCCAACTTATTTATGGCAGTTGGCAGTTATCAATCAGGCGGGTTTTTCCGATATAAACGGCAAGCAAAATTCTGTCTGCGCTATCTAATATTTTTTTAGGTTCAAGGGTATCATTGTTTACACAGGCAATATAATCAATACGAGCGCAGTTACCATTTAAAAGAATGTTTTCCATACCCGATTTAATGAGATCGGCTTCGCGGACACCTTTATAGAACCTGTCGCAAGCGTAATCCAAGGCTTTTTTAAGAAGAAGCGCGCAAGAGCGTTCTTCCGGCGATAAATATGTGTTCCGAGAACTTAAAGCAAGCCCGTCGTTTTCTCTAACTATCGGGCAGGTAAGTATTTCTATCGGCATATTAAAATCTTTGACCATTTTTCTGATAATTAAACTTTGCTGGTAATCTTTTTCTCCAAAAACAGCAATATCCGGCTGAACGATATTAAAAAGTTTAAGGACTACCGTGGCTACTCCTTTAAAATGCCCTGGACGTTTTGCCCCGCACCAGAGTTTGGATATGGATTTTTCCTCAACATAAGTAGAAAAGTTATCTGGATACATTGTTTTTGTTGAGGGAAAAAAGACAATATCCACCTTTTCCCGCTCAGCAAGTTCCATATCCGCGTCAATATTTTTCGGGTACCTGCCAAGGTCTTCGTTTTTGCCAAACTGGGTTGGATTGACAAAAATGCTTAATACAAGAATATCGCATTGAGACCGTGCTGTCCGCA
Source organism: bacterium (assembly GCA_021161885.1). Taxonomy (GTDB): domain Bacteria; phylum Auribacterota; class Auribacteria; order Auribacterales; family Auribacteraceae; genus JAGGZS01. The sequence continues at coordinate 13,436 of JAGGZS010000324.1, read as the reverse complement.
GTAATTGAAGATGTCCTTTATGTAAATATCCCATAGTGGGCACAAACCCGATAATTTTGTTTTTTTGTTTTTCATCGAGAATTAATTTTTGAAGCCGATTCGGATCGGCGATAGTCTGCATAATAATTACCTTTAATTTTTAATAACTATGTTCGTCAGACGGATAAATTTCGTTTTTGACTTCCTGTATATATGTTTCTATGGCTTTACGGGCTTGATCATATAGGTTGGCGTAAGGTTTTACAAATTTCGGTCTGAACCTATTAAACAACCCCAGCATATCTTGCGTTACGAGAATTTGCCCGTCGCAGTGTTTACCCGCTCCGATACTGATAGTCGGGACGGATACAGTTTTTGTGATAGTTTCAGCTAAATCTTTGGGAATACATTCAAGCACTATAGAAAACACACCTGCCTGTTCGAGTGATTTGGCATCTTCAATGATTTTTTTTGCTGAATTTTCCTCTTTGCCTCTTACAAAGTATCCTCCGCTTTTTAAGATATCCTGAGGGGTCAATCCGATATGCCCCATTACAGGTATACCTGACGTAACGAGTTTAGATACCACCTCCGCCATATCTTTTCCGCCTTCAATTTTAACCGCTTGCGCCCCGCCTTCCTGAATGGCTCGCCCGGCATTCCTTAAGGCGTCTTCTTTGTTTATATGGTATGATAAAAAAGGCATATCCGCCACTACCAACGCATTAGGACTGGTTATAGAGACGCATTTGCTATGGTATATTATCTCATCAAGTCTAACGGTTATAGTGTTGGTTTTACCCTGAACCACCATGGCAAGCGAATCTCCAACGAGAATTACATCTATTCCCGAATCGTCAAGCAATCCGGCGGTTAATGAGTCGTAAGCCGTAAGGGCAGTAATTTTTTGTCCCGCCTGTTTCATTTTTATAAGTTTAAGCGGCGTAATTTTTTTTTTATTCATAACTGATTACCTCCGATGATTTTTTCAAACAATCAGAAGTATCTCCAAGTTGTTTAATTATTTCTGAAAAGGTTTTTTTTAGCTTCGGATGTTCAACATGGGAGGCGATTTCACATAAAGGAACCATTACAAACGCCCGAGTATGTATTTTCGGATGAGGCAGGGTAAGCTCTGGTGAATCTATTATAACATCATCATACATAAGAATATCAATATCTATTACACGGTCCTCATAACCTGTTTTATTAGATCGTTTACGCCCTATCTTGTCTTCAATATTACGTATTCTCATCAAAAATTGGGACGCAGAAAGGGAAGTGCTCACTTGAACAGCAATATTCAAAAAATTATTTTCCGACACAAATCCTTGCGGGGAAGTATTATATACAGAAGAGACATTTTCTAAAACACAATCTATTTTGTTGTTGAGCCTTGCTATGCTTCTTCTAATATTGTCCGCCCTGTTGCCGACGTTTGATCCGATAGATAAATAAACCGTATGATTCATATAAAAAAAATCCTATAATATTTTAGCGATTCGCTGCACTGCCTCGCATAACCGGTCTTCCGGCACAGTCAAAGCCGCTCTGATAAAACCTTCGCCGCACTGTCCAAACCCGTTGCCCGGAGTAACAACAACAGACGCTTCTTCTAAAATGAATTTTGATAAATCCGCAGATTTATATCCTTCGGGACAGCGTATCCATACATAAAAAGTAGCTTTTGGAATACGGCATTTTAATCCTGCTTTTTGAAGTCCGGCTATAAATACGTTACGGCGCCGTTCAAATACTTTATAAATAGTATCAGCTACGTCGATTCCTTTAGTGAGAGCTATGACAGCTGCTTCCTGTATCGCTTGGAAAACTCCGGAATCCATATTGGATTTCACTTTAGCTAAACCGGCGATTATATCTTTATTGCCGATAGCAAACCCTACTCTCCAGCCTGTCATACAAAATGTTTTTGATAATGAATGGAATTCGATTCCCACATCTTTCGCGCCTTCAGCCTCAAGGAAACTCGGCGCGCTGTAGCCGTCGAAACAAACTTCCGTGTAAGCTGCGTCGTGGCATACAATTATTTTATATTTTTTAGCGAATTTAACTACTGTTTTAAAAAATTGTTTTGTAGCAATTGCGGCAGTTGGGTTATTCGGGTAATTCAAAAACATAAGTTTGGCTTTTTGAGCCACGTCTTCCGGTATTTTAGATAAATCCGGCAAAAAATTGTTTTTTTCAAGCAAAGGCATCACGTACGGTTCACCGCCGGCGAACAAAACACCTGTTCTGTAAACCGGATACCCCGGATCGGGTATTAAGGCTATATCCCCCGGATTGATAAATGCCATAGGTATATGACCTATCCCTTCTTTTGAACCTATTAAACTGACAACTTCTGCGGCTGGATCAAATTTGGCGCCAAAGCAGTTTGCAAACCATTTTACAGCTGTTTCCCGAAAAGAGATCATTCCCGCTGTAGACGGATACCTATGATAAGCCGGATTTTCCACGGCAAACTTCATTGCCTCAACTATAACCGAGGCGGTAGGTATATCCGGATCGCCGATGCCGAGATCGATTATATCTTTGCCCCGCGCTAAACATTGATTTTTCAACCGATCTATTTCAACAAACAAATACGGCGGCAGCTTGTTTATTCTATCTGTATAATTTGAGGTGAAACTCATTTATAATCTCCTGTACCTTTTATTTCATAAATTTATTTATTCAGCCCTAAAACATCCTGCATATCATAGAGTCCGTTTTGTTTTTTTTCGATAAACCGTACTGCTGTCAACGAACCTAAAGCGAAAGTATCTTTTGATTGAGCTTTATGGGTAAGCTCAATTCTTTCTTCGAGATTAGCGAAAGATACCGTATGGTCGCCAACCACATTACCCAATCTAACAGCGTGAACACCTATTTCCCCTTTTTTGCGTTCACCGATAATCCCTTTCCTGCCGTAAACCCCATTGATATCAAGGTTGATTGCGCGTTCTTGAGCTATTATTTCGGCAATGCGTTTTGCCGTTCCGCTTGGCGCGTCTTTCTTAAACCTGTGGTGAGCTTCTACGATTTCAATATCGTATTCATCGTCAAGTATGGAAGCTGCTTGTTTAACCAGATTAAACAAAAGGTTTACGCCCACACTCATATTAGGGGATAAAACTATGGGAATATCTTCAGCTGCCTTTTTAAGTTCCGTTATTTGCGCTTCGGTAACGCCGGTAGTGCCTATAACGAGAGCGGTTTTACTGGTACGGCAAATTTGGGCGCAAGTCAAGGTATATTGCGGCGACGAAAAATCGATAACCGCGTCAACATTGCCTATAACCTTTTCTAACGAACCGGTAAGTTTTACATCGGTTTTAGGGCAATCGGTAAATTCAGATATATATTGTCCCTGCAACGGGTTATCCGGCATATCCACTGCGCCGGTTACCGTGAAAATATCTTTTTGCGCTGACGATACAGACAGAATTCTTCTGCCCATTCTGCCGGCGGCGCCACAAACAGCTAATCTAATCATCAAAAAAATCTCCTTGAAATTACCGTGTACAGCATTGTATTTTATCAGCTATTTCAGGGTACTCGGTTAATACCTTCATTAATTTATATTTATTTGCCTCGCTGATTTTTGTTAAAGGCAGCCTGATTTCCGAGCTTATCATACCGATAACAGACAACGAATATTTAACGGGTATAGGATTGGTTTCCACAAACATATTTTTAAATACCGGATAAAGTTCATAATGAATTTTTCTCGCCATTTCATAATCGCCGGAAAGAGCGGATTTGACAAGATTGCTCATTCTGCCGGGTAAAATATTGGCGACAACGGAAATAACCCCTTTACCGCCTACGGATATCATAGGCAGGGTCAATGAATCGTCGCCGGACAACACGCATATATCACATTTGGCAAGTATTTGTGATACTTGGTCAATAGATCCGCTGGCTTCTTTAACAGCGACAACGGATGATATTTCAGACAACCTCGCTACTGTATCGGGCAGTAAATTAACTCCTGTCCTGCCGGGCACATTATATAAAACCACCGGTATATCCACTTCATCAGTTACGGTCTTGAAATGCTGGTACAATCCTTCTTGAGTGGGTTTGTTGTAGTAAGGAGTGATAAGCAAAACTCCGTCAGCTCCTGCCTCCTTGGCATGTTTGGTGAACATTATGGTTTCGGTTGTGCTGTTAGAACCGGCTCCGGCTATGACAGGCACTTTGCCTTTTGCTTCATCGATTACAATATCAACAACACGGTTATGTTCTTCATAACTTAAAGTGGGCGATTCGCCAGTCGTTCCACATGGAACAATTCCGTTTGTCCCGTTTTCAATATGAAACCGCACAAGGTTTCTTAACGCGGTTTCATCGATTTGGTTATCCTTAAATGGAGTAACTATTGCTACAAACGATCCCTTAAACATTTTTTTCTCCTTAATGATTATTATATTTACTCTTCAATTATTCCTTCAAATACTTTCTGGGCGGGTCCTGTCAGAAAAACGTTATCTCCTTCTTTCCATCTGACAGATAAATCTCCGCCGGGTAAAGATACGGTAACCGATTCCTGAGTCAACCTGTTTAGCTTTGCCGCCACAGCGCTTGCGCAAGCTCCTGTTCCGCAAGCGAGAGTCAATCCGGTTCCACGTTCCCATACCCTAACCTTTATGTGTTTATCATTGACCACTTCAACAAGTTCCACATTAGTACGGTTAGGGAACAGTTTGTCATGTTCGATTTTATGTCCTAAAACCGACAGGTCGTAATCGTTTAAAGATTCAACAAATATCACGCAATGAGGATTACCCATAGAAACAAGAGTTATAAAAAAAGTCTGGTTAGAAAAAGTAAACGGCATAGATACGATTTTATCCCCTTCGTATAGAAAAGGAATTTGATCGGGCGATAACTTGGGTTTTCCCATATTAACTTTAATGTTATGCCCTAAAATAACGGGATACATTACGCCTGCTTGGGTCTCAATAGAAATCTCGGTTTTAAAAGATAAATTTTTTTCATGGATATAAGCCGCGACACATCTTATGCCGTTACCGCACATCTCTACTTCAGACCCGTCAGCGTTAAAAATGCGCATTTTAAAATCAGCGGTATCCGATTTTTCCACAAGCAGCAGCTGGTCTGCTCCTACCGCAAATCTGCGCCTACACCATTTCCTTGCCAACATCTGCGGGTTTATCAGCTTAATTTCTAACGCGTTGATTACAATGAAATCGTTGCCGATACCGTGCATTTTTGTAAAAGGAATGCTCATAACACATACTCCCTTACGGAAACAGATTCCTGTTTAAGCAGGTCGTCCCAAGTCTCGCGGCGCCTTATAATCTGGTAACTGCCGCCTGAGACGAGCGTTTCCGCCGGGCGTACCCTTGAATTGTAGTTAGATGCCATAGAGAACGAATAAGCGCCAGCGCTTTTGACTGCTAAAAAATCGCCTTCATCAGGCATAGTTATCTCTCTATCTTTAGCGAGGAAATCGCCGGATTCGCAAATCGGCCCTACAATATCCAATATTTTTTTCGATCGGTTTTTCGATTTTTTTAACGGGATAATATCGTGGTAAGCCGTATATAACGACGGGCGGATAAGATCGTTCATAGCGGCGTCAACAATAACGAATGTTTTGTCTCCGCTTTGTTTTATGTATTCGACTTTTGTAACAAGAATTCCTGCGTTGCCGACTATATATCGTCCGGGCTCTATAATTATTTTCAAGCCGAGCGGTTTAAGGCGAGGTACAAGCAGTTCGCCAAATTCTTCCGGGGATACGGGGTTTTCGTCTTTGTAAACTATGCCTATTCCACCGCCGATATCGAAATATTCAAGCGGTACGCCCATATCTTTGAGTTCATTAATAAGGGGCGCCATTTTATCTATTGCCTCGGCGTAAGGTTTTGCGCTTAAAATTTGCGAACCTATGTGCATATGCACTCCGATAGGTTTAACGCAAGGCAGCATCATAGCCCATTGGTAAGCGGCTTTAGCCCGTTTTATATCGAGCCCGAATTTTGTTTCTTTTTTACCGGTTGTTATATACCTGTGTGTTTTAGGGTCAACATCGGGGTTAACGCGAACAGCCACGTTAGCTGTGGTGTTAAGTTTCTGCGCCATAGCGTTAATGCGTTCCAGTTCCGATTCCGATTCTACCGTAAACATCAAAATGCCGTGGTTAAGCGCGTAAATTATCTCTTTTGTTGATTTGCCCACACCGGCATAAACCACGTTAGCCGTTTTTGAGCCGGCGCGGATAACCCTGAACAGTTCACCGCCGGAGACAATATCAAAGCCGGCCCCTTCTTTGGACAGCAGTTTCAATACATAAATATTTGAATTGCATTTAACGGAATAACAAATTAAAGTAGACAATTTAGAGAACGCTTTTTTCAATTTGTTATAGTTGTTTATAATCGCTTTACGGCTATATATAAATAAAGGTGTGTTTTCTTTGTATACTATATCGCGCACAAGCGTATTTTCGCAGTATAACTGGTTATTTTTATATTTAAAACACATTGTCAAAAATTTTTCTCCAATATTTTATTTGTTTTTTTACTTCAGCATAAGAGGTGCTTCCCGCGGATTTTTTAGATTTAATAGATGTTTCTACGGACAATATTTTTTTTATATCGCCTTCAATATCCGATGAAAAAGTTTGCCATTGCGCTAAAGTTAAATCCTTAAAAGTTTTGTTTTTTCCGATACAATAAGACACAATAGAGCCCACAATTTTATGGGCATTCCTAAACGGCACTTTTTTCATCACCAGATAATCGGCTATTTCGGTAGCGAGTGAAAAATCTGATTCCGCGCAATTTTTTAATCTTTCTTCATTGAACGATATATTAGATATCATACCGTCGCATACGCAAAGCATACCTTTTATGGTATCTATAGAATCAAAAAGGGGTTCTTTATCTTCCTGTAAATCCCTATTATATGCTAACGGCAATCCTTTCATCAGGGTTAAAACAGTGGTAAGGTTGCCTATTAGCCGCGCTGTTTTGCCTCGTGTAAGTTCCGCCATATCCGGATTTTTTTTCTGGGGCATTATACTGCTGCCTGTGCAATAAGCATCGGACAATGAGACAAAAGAAAATTCTGGGGTTGTCCATATTACAATTTCCTCGCCCAAACGTGATAAATGTGTTCCTAAAATGGCTATATCAGACAAAACCTCTATTATAAAATCTCTGTCTGAGACCGCGTCTATACTGTTGCGGGATATTTGTTCAAATCCGAGTATATCATTAACTGCTTTCCTGTCTATGGGCAACGGAGTTCCCGCAAGCGCGCATGATCCTAATGGCATAACGTTCATCCGTCCGTAAGCATCGCATAGCCTATGCTTATCCCGTTCTAACATTTCTATATAAGCCAGCAGATGATGGGACAGCAGCACCGGTTGCGCATGCTGAAGATGAGTAAACCCGGGCATAATTAATTTTTTGTTCTCATCCGCTTTTTTTAAAAAAGATTGCTGTAAATTTTCTATCAGGTTTACAATCGAGATTATTTCGTCTTTCATATATAAACGCATATCTGTTACTACTTGATCGTTTCTGCTTCGGGCGGTATGCAGTTTAGCGCCGGCGTCGCCGATAAGTTCAATAAGGCGGGCTTCGATATTCATATGAATATCCTCTCTGTCCATTCTGAACTCAAAATTGCCTGATTCTATTTCAGATAATATGGTGTTTAACCCTTTAATTATCTTTGATTTTTCATCCGAGGATAATAATCCGGTTTTACATAGCATTTTGGCGTGAGCTTTGCTGGCCTGTATATCGAACCTGTATAGCCGTTTATCGTAATGAATAGACGCTGAAAATATTTCCGCCGACAAATCGGTTTGTTCAGCGAATCTGCCGCCCCATAACTTATCGTGTTTATTTTTGCTGTTCACAGTTTATCAGTTCCCTAATAATGATTTTAATCTTAACCTTAAAGACTGGAGTTTAATAAAGCCTTCCGCGTCTTTTTGGTTATAAACGTTATCTGCCTCAAAAGTGGCGAAATCTTCGCTGTATAAACTTTTTTTGGATTTTCTGCCTACTACGGATGCGCAGCCTTTGTATAATTTTAACCGGGCAGTACCGGTTACGTTTTTCTGTGATTGACGCACTAACGCCATTACCGATTCCATCTCCGGCGAGTACCAGAACCCATTATATATTAGTTTGGATATGTAAGGTATCAGTGAATCGCGAAGGCGCATAACTTCCCGGTCCATAGTAATAGATTCTACTGCCCTGTGAGCTGTATGCAAAATTGTTCCGCCCGGTGTCTCGTATACGCCCCGTGATTTCATACCTACGAATCGGTTTTCCACAATATCCACCCTGCCGATACCGTGCAGTCCGCCGAGTTTATTAAGTTTTTCAAGCAGAGCCACCGGCGCGAGCTTTTCACTGTTTACAGATACTGGTATACCGTTGTTAAACTCTATTTCTATATATTGCGGTTTATCGGGCGCTTTTTCCGGCGATTGGGTAAGCATAAACATATTTTCCGGCGGTTCGTTGTATGGGTCTTCGAGAATACCGCCTTCAAAACTTATATGAAACAGGTTTCTGTCCGAGCTGTAGGGTTTATCTTTTGATACAGGAATAGGTATACCGTATTTTTTTGCGTAATTGATAAGGTCGGTTCGCGAGGCGAAATCCCAATCTCTCCAAGGGGCAATAACCTTTATATCCGGTTCAAGCGCATAAAAAGTCAGTTCAAACCGGACTTGGTCATTACCTTTGCCGGTAGCTCCGTGTGCTACGGCTACGGCGTTTTCTTTGCGGGCGATTTCTATCTGCCGTTTTGCGATAAGAGGTCTGGCGATAGAGGTGCCGAGCAGGTAATGTCCTTCATAGACAGCGTTTGCCTGTATCGCAGGGAATACAAAATCTTTGACGAACTCTTCGCGCAGGTCTTCGATATACACTTTTGAAGCGCCTGTTTTGAGGGCTTTTTCGTTAATCGGATCAAGTTCTTCGCCCTGTCCCACATCAGCGGCATAAGCTATGACATCGTATCCCTTTTCTATTTTAAGCCATTTTAATATAATGGATGTATCTAATCCGCCTGAATACGCTAATACAACTTTATCAGCCATAAAAAAAATCTCCTTAACAACTTTCTTCCCGCACTTTGATTAAATGGTCTTTTTCGAGCAAATGCAGGATAATAGCTTTTTGAGTATGAAGCCTATTTTCCGCCTGATCAAAAACGATTGACTGGGGACCGTCCATAACTTCGCTGGTAATCTCTTCTCCGCGATGGGCGGGTAGGCAGTGAAGTACTTTTACGGTCGGTTTAGCCATAGCCAAAAGCTCGCTGTTAATCTGGTATGACTTAAATTTTTGTTTACGTTGTTCGCTCTCTTGTTCTTGACCCATACTGACCCATACATCGGTATACAGAAAATCCGCTGAGGCTGCAGCCTCTTTGATATCGTTTATGATTTTAAAAGAGCCGCCGTTTTTTTTCATTAATTCTTTTGTTTTTACGATTATTTCCGTTTTCGGTTCGTACCCTTGCGGACATGCAAGCACGAAATCTGTGCCGAGAAGCCCGCTTAAAAGCATAAGTGAATTGCATACGTTGTTGCCGTCGCCGATAAAGACTAAGTTAAGTCCGTCAAAATCGCCTTTATCTTCTAATATGGTGAAAAAATCTGCCATTGCCTGACAAGGATGTTCTATATCAGACAACGCGTTGATTACCGGCACAGATGAATATTTTGCCAATTCTTCGATTGTTTTGTGTTTAAATGTCCGCGCCATAATAATATCTGCCCATCGGTCAAGATTGCGCGCCACGTCGGCTGCGGTTTCGCGCCGGCCGAGTTTTATGTCGCTGGGCTGCAGGTAAACCGCATGCCCGCCAAGTTGAACCATTCCTATCTCAAAAGTTACTCTTGTTCGTAACGAAGGTTTTTCGAATATCATTGCCATAGACCGTTGTTTTAACATTTGCTGAAACGGAAATTTTTTTATCTCTTTTGTTAAAGTAAAAATTTTTTCCGTTTCTCTATTTGTAAAATCGTTTATGGATAAAAGATGCTTCATGATTATTGCCATGCCTCCTTCAAAACTTCTTCAAATACGTCAACGCCTTTTTTTAAATCTTCCCTTGAAATATTTAACGCTGGTAAAAACCGGATGGTATTTTTTCCTATATTATTTATAAGAACCGATTTTTTTCGGCATTTTTCTTTTATTTCCGAGGCTGGTACGGTAATATCTACGCCAACCATAAGCCCCACGCCCCTTATATCGATTATAAGGGAAGTTTCATTTTTTATTGATTTCAATCGATTAAATAAATATTGCGATTGTTTATTAACATTATCTATAATATTTTCTTTTTTGAAAACCTCAAGCACAGCCAATGCCGCCCGGGTGGCAAGCGGGTTGCCTCCGTAAGTAGATGCGTGCGAACCCGGAGTTAAAATATCGTTATATTGGGGTTTAGCCATCATTGCACCTATAGGAACCCCGCCGCCCAACGCTTTTGCGAGGGTTACTACATCAGGAGATACGTTAAATGTCTGAAATCCGTAGTAATTGCCTGTACGCCCTATACCTGTCTGCACTTCATCGGCGATAAAAAGAAGATTTTGTTCACGGCATAATATCTCTATTTTTTTATAATAATCAATATTATTGATATTGATACCGCCTTCACCTTGTATAAATTCTATCATAACAGCACAGGTTTTAGGTGATACCGCTGATGTTAAAGCGTCTATATCGCCGAATTCAACGTATTTAAATCCTTCGGGCAAAGGGGCAAACCCTTTATGGTATTTTTCCTGTCCGGTTGCTGTTACGGTGGCAAGAGTTCTGCCGTGAAACGAGTTATAAAAAGTTATTATTTCGTATCGACCGTCTTTACTGCCGAATTTGCGGGCCAATTTAATAGCCGCTTCATTGGCTTCGGCTCCGCTGTTGCAGAAAAAGGTTAAGCCGTGAAATCCAAGTTCAGCAAGCTGTTGAGCGAGTTCCGCTTGGGAAATGTTGTAATAGTTATTAGGCACATGTATAAGCTCGGTAAGCTGTTTTTTAAGCTCATCTGCCATATACGGATGGCAATGTCCGAGACAGCCGGTTCCCCAGCCCGGGTATAAATCAAGATACTTTTTGCCTTGATTGTCAAACAGATAAGAACCTTGCCCTTTTACAAATGTTAGTTCTTCCCTGCCGTAAGTAGGGAGTACATATTTATCGTATAGATTTTTAATATTTTTCATAATGACCTTAACTTGTTAGTTATTTTTTACTATTTCCGTACCAATACCTCTGTCTGTAAAAATTTCTAATAAAAGTGTATGCGCAATCCGTCCGTCAATGATATGGGTTTTTTCTACACCTGCCTCAACAGCCCTTATGCCCGCTGTTATTTTAGGTATCATACCGCCTGATATGACTTTCTTTTTTATCAATTTGTTGATGTGCGTAATATCTAAATGGGATATGAGTGAATTTTTATCGTCAAGATTGCTTAATATACCGCTTATATCAGTTAAAAACACAAGTTTTTCCGCGCCTATAGCCCGCGCTATTTCTCCGGCGGCGAGATCGGCGTTGATGTTGTATGTATGCCCGTCCGCGCCAAGCCCGATAGGCGCGATAACCGGAATTTTCCCGTTATGGAGTACTGAAGTTATAGGCTGTGCAACGATATGTTCCACATCGCCTACATATCCTAAATCTTTTTTGTCATCCGGCGGGGACAGCCAATGTTTTTTTGCCCTGATTATGCCGTGTTTTTTACCGGAAAGGCCTTCGGCATCCCCCCCGAGACTGATTATGGTTTTTACAAGCTCGACGTTTATATTTTTAAAAAGAACATTTTCTACGGTATCTATTGTTGTTTCATCAGTTACCCTGAATCCCTGCGCAAATTCTGATTTTCTGCCTAATTTTTTCATTGCCTCGCTGATTTTTTTACCGCCTCCATGAACAATTACAGGACGAATACCCACTGTATAAAGAAACACAATATCTTTTAAGATATTTTCGACCCATTGATGGTCGCCCATAGTGCTTCCGCCGAATTTTATGACAGTAATCCTGCCCTTAAAAGACTGAATATACGGCAGCGCTTCTATTAATATGGAGGCTTTTTCTATAATTTTTTGCATATCCTTGTTTGTGCCTGTATTTAGATGTTTATATCGATATATTTATGAGAGATATCGCAAGTATAATAACTGTTAAATCCGGTTCCTTGGTGCAGGTCTATACCGATAATAAGATGCTCGCTTGTCCATTTTTCCTCAACGGCTTTAAAATCGGTATTGGTCAAGATACCGTTTTGTATCCAAATCATACCGTTGAGGAATACGTCAACTTTGTGCGGATCAAATTCGATCCCTGAACTTCCGAGAGAGGACATAATTCGTCCCCAGTTGGGGTCTGAACCGCTTAACGCCACTTTCAGCAGGAGCGAATTGGCAACTGCCTGAGCGGCTTTAAGCGCGTTATCGTTATCTTGGGCGCCTTTGATCGATATTTCCACAAATTTCGTTGCTCCTTCGCCATCTCTTACAATCTGGTGTGATAGATATTCACTCACTTTTCGCATTGCCTCCCTGAATACTTGCGCGTCTTTTGATGACGCGGTTATTAAACTGTTTTCAGCCTGTCCGTTAGCCATTACTATCACGGAATCGTTAGTGCTCATATCGCCGTCAACTGTTATGCGGTTGAATGTATTTTCAACTACTTCTTTAGTTACCTCTTTAAGAAAAGATTCATCTATGTTCGCATCGGTTGTTATAACCGCAAGCATTGTAGCCATATTCGGATTTATCATACCGGCGCCTTTAGCCATGGCGCCTATTTTTACTGTTTGCGTATCTATTGCGATCGCGCAGGCAGTCTCTTTAGAAAAATTATCGGTAGTCATAATGGCTTGCGCGGCAGTGCTGTGTGAATCTTTAGAACAAGATGCGATAACCTCTTTAATGCCTGTTTTTATTTTGTCCATGGGCAGTTGGACCCCGATACGTCCTGTGGAAAGAATAAATATTTCGCTTGGATTGGAGTTAAGCAGTTGTGCCGCGTAAACGGACATATCTTCGGCGTTTTTCATCCCTTGTCCGCCGGTGCAGGCGTTGGCGCATCCGCTGTTTATTATAACCCCTTTTATCTTAGAATTTTTTTTAATATATTTTCGGCAGAGCAAAACCGGAGCGGCTTTAACTTTGTTGGTGGTGAAACAACCCGCGACATTAGCTAAGGTATCGGACACAACCGCTGCGCAGTCTAAGTTTTTACCTTTAATCCCGCAATTGACACCGCCGGCGATAAACCCTAAAGGAGCGGTAACTCCGCCGTCAACCCATTTCAGCATAGAAAAAATCCTCCAAAATTTTATACCGCGCCAAATTCTTTAAGTTTCAGCGATTCATAAATTATGGTTATAATTAAATTAAGGTTTCTGCAAAATTACAACTT
>JAGGZS010000107.1 GCA_021161885.1 bacterium | reverse complement strand
CCATTATTAATAATACAGACCGTTTCGCCTTTGTTTCTGGATAAATTATTAAACCCCCACGCGTCTTTAAATGCGGCATCGGAAGAAACACCAAAAAAATCCGGACAATAAAAACAGGCATTCACGGCATAAGAATAACTTCTCCACTGTATAGTATAAGGTGATTCATAACGCGATTTACGGATTTGTTTTTTATTTTTCAGCTCAATTAGATTATTAAAATTACCGGCATGGTTGATTTCGTGTTTATCTCTGAAAATTAACTTTTTATCCTGCTCAATATATGGGAAACCTCTAATTAAGCAATCAGCGAACTGACCGCTTACGTTATGACTGCAAATAAGAGAAAAACGGTATTTAATTTTTTTCCTGAGAACTTTATCAAACTCAAGCAACTTTTCAAGACCGGAAAGCACACATGGAACTCCAACAAATGCAATATTGCTTATATTGTCATTTTTTTTTATATTTTCTAAAACTGTTGAAAATTCTATGGGATAATAGAAGGATGACCTTCTTGAATTAATATCGCCTGTGCTTGTTGAAACTGCAGCCTGAAAATATTTTTTATTTTTGTTTCCATGTAAAGATTGCGCATGGACGACTGCATCAATATATTTTTTTTCAAGAAGATATATTAAAAGGGCGGACAACATACCCCCTGAAGCGCTATCGATATATTTTTTTTCATCCGTTTCATATCCTATATAACAATCAAGAGTGTTTTCTAAACCATAATTATCTTGTTGTTTCGCAGCATGGAGAATTCTCAGGGCAAGGTTATCAATAGACATTGGACATATTTTGAGGCATATTCCGCAGTTATTACATTTATTTTTATTTATAAAAGGTTTGTACTCTTTATTTTTATCAAAAGAGATTTCAATAGCTTTATTCGGACAACTTACTTTGCATAAACCACAACCACAACAAAGTTTATTATTCCTTGTATTGATAACAGTTTTAGATTTTATCACAGCTTGAGCAACACCCATTTTTAGTACAATAAAAAATTATTGTATTTCCCATTTTGCATTCCATTGGATAGGAGCGCTTCCAATAAAATCCGCGATTACTTTTATATGTTTTATACAAAAATACCAGCATAAAATTAATTTATTATTTTTTTCGTAAATATTAATATTAATCCCGTACTTGCCTGGATTAAGCATTAACTGCGGAATTTTAATTGATATATCCATGGGGTTATTTGTATTTTGCAGTTGAAGTTTAGATTTTGAGAATAAAGAATGAGCTTGGGCAATTAATTGCAAATCCTGACTTATAAAAGTTACCGAAACATTAAATTCAGGATATTTCTTATCTACAGTAACATTAAAATCGATATTAAATTCCCTGCCGTACTCTATTTTAAATAATCCATCTATTTCCTTACCCGATAACGAAATAAAATGAATTTTTGCTTCACCTGTTCCAGTAACAGTAGATTTTTCCATTTCAAATAAAGACCTATAAGAATCAATTCCGCCTGGTACGTCTCCGTCGAATTTTTTTTCGCCATGGTCCATAACAATCACTCTGTCGCATATCCTTGCAATCTGCGGCATGGCATGAGAGACAAAAACAACCGCGGCATCCGTATTTACCTCGGCAACATAATTATAGCATCTTGCCCTAAACCCCACATCGCCTACGGCGAGAACTTCATCAATCAAAAAAACATCTGGTTTCATCTGGGCAATAACCGCAAAACCAAGTCTAACGAACATTCCTGAGCTGTAATATTTAACAGGCATATCGATAAAATCCTCTAATTCAGCAAACTCAACAATTTCATCAAATCTGCGGTCTATTTCCTTTTTTGACATGCCCCTAATTGCGCCGTAAATATAAATATTCTCTCTGCCCGTCAAAATGGGATGGAATCCCGCTCCGAGTTCAATTAAAGCTCCTATCCTACCGAACATTGTTACACGGCCTTTATCCGGAGGATATAATCCATTTAGTATTTTAAGCATAGTGCTTTTACCAGCTCCGTTCGGACCGATTAAGCCGAGACATTCGCCTCTTCTAACCTCAAAAGAAACATCCTTAACCGACCAGAACTCATTATTTCTCAAGTAGGAAGAATCCACTTGCATACCAAGTATATTTTTTGTTATATCTTTGGCGCCGTAAAGAATAGCCCCTTTTAAATTTTTGCAGAATTTTTTTGAAAGATTCTCTACTTTTATTAAAATATCACTATTCATAATGCTTTTTATTAAATCCTTTCTGTGATTCTTGGTTCGGATACATGAAAAATATACCAGAATATCAAAAATGATACGACAGAAACAGCTATTGCAATCCCCAACAAAAACGGATTTGAAACCGAACCGGTTTTAATAATATCTTGAGACGAAGTCATAAAAATACTTATCGGATTTAAAGTTTTAAGTAAAGACATAGGAAAATTTTGGGACGCAGGATAGATAACTCCCGGCGTAACAAGCATCATAAATGCCATAAGCATAGGTATCATTGAGGTTATATCCCTGAATAAAGCGTTTATCATAGCGAGAAATAATCCTAATCCGGTTGTCAAGCATAAAAACGGTATTACAATTACTATCGGGATCAACAGCATACCGATATTTAGGTGTACGCCAAATATAAAAAAAACTATCACCGTTAAAATTATCCTGATAAAAAAATCAAAAAGTGAAACACCAAAAGACGCCAACACCAAAGTTTCTTTTGCTATATTGATTTTCATTACCAAATTCGCTCCTACAACAAGTGAATTAGATGAACTTATCAATGACTGCGCAAATAGTTGCCATAATGTAGTTCCCCAAAAAACATATACCGGATAAGGAATGCCGGTATCGCTAATAGATATAATGTTTCGCCTTATAACAGTGAAAACAAGTGCATTAATTACAGGCAATAAAACAGCCCATAGCCAACCTAACAAAGATTGGCGGTATTTGGCTGAAAAATCCCGAATCATTAAGCGTAAAATTAAATCTCGGTTTTGGAATAATTCTTTAATCATCATCGGCCATACGCCCCATCCGAGATTAAGAATATGATTAGGTTCATAATAAGTTTTTTTCATAGATTTCTTTCTTTTTTATATAAACT
>JAGGZS010000191.1 GCA_021161885.1 bacterium | reverse complement strand
GAGCGATTATTTCGACAACCGAGAACCCTTTTTTTAAAATAGCTTTTTTCATTGAATAGGTTAGTTCTTTGCGGTGGTATGCAGTCCATCTGCTGCTGTAAACCGCACCTGAAGCTAAGGCAAGAGCTTGTATATTGAGTGCTTGTTGCTTTGACCCTTGAGGTGAGCTGATTGTGATTGAGCCTTGAGGAGTAGTGGGCGCAATTTGTCCTTTTGTCATACCGTAAACGAAATTGTTTATACAGATAACAGTGATATTTATATTTCTGCGGGCGGCGTGGATAAAATGGTTGGTCCCTATTGCGAAAAGATCGCCGTCGCCGGAAAATACAATTACGTTGAGCTCGGCATTGGCAAGTTTCACCCCTTCGGCGAACGGTATCGCCCTGCCGTGGGTTGTGTGGAATGAATCGCAGTCTATGTAACCGGATATACGTCCGGCACAGCCTATACCTGATATGACAACGGTTTTATCCTGATTAATTTTTGATTCGCAAAGCGCGTTTACGAAACACCCTAATGAGTCGGTTATCCCGCACCCCGGACACCATATTGGTGGGAGTCTGTTTGACCGAATCCATTTTTTTACAGGTGATTTCATAATATCAACTCATTATTGTTTTTAAAATTTTGTCTGCGGTTATAATTTCCCCGCCGGCATTGTTTAAAGGCGCAATTTGCGTATTGCTGTCCGCAAATCTTTGTACTTCCCGAACAATTTGTCCCATATTGGTTTCAGGAACTATTATTTTTTTTGCCTGATTTGACAATTCTCGGATTTTTTTCTCGGGAAACGGCCATAATGAGACAAGCCTTAAATGACCGGCTTTCACATTATTTTTTCTGGCTCGTTTAACCGCTTCTACGGCTGTTCGAGAATTTATTCCGTACGATATAACGGCAATATCAGCATCATCAAGACAGGTTTGTTCCGTGATAACTATTTTATCGGAATTAAGTTTTATTTTATCTATTAATCGAGATATAAGTTTATTCTGCGCTTCGGTGGATATATCAGGGTAACCGTGCTCATCGTGAGTCAATCCTGTGGTGTGAGTCCTGTAGCCTTGCCCGAAATTCGCCATGGGCGGAACAAGGAGGTTATCAGGTTTGCTGTCTACAGGTATATCGGCTAATTGTTTCGGTTGGTTTCTTGAGACTATTTGTATGCTGTTGTCATCCGGAACGGTTACTTTTTCCATCATATGGGCGATGAATCCGTCTATCAGTATGATAACAGGCACTCTGTATTGTTCGGACAGATTAAACGCTTTAATCGTAAGGTCAAAACATTCCTGAGGCGAATTAGGGCAGAGGGCTATTATTTCGTAATCACCGTGCGCGCCCCATCTTGCCTGCATAATATCTGATTGGCTGTAAAACGTAGGCAATCCCGTTGAAGGACCGCCTCGCTGGACATTGACTACCACGCAGGGGGTTTCTGTCATGATAGCTAATCCGATGTTCTCGAGCATCAAACTGAATCCGGGACCGGATGTGGCGGTCATGGCTTTTCTGCCTGCCCACGAACTGCCTAATACAGCCGCCATGGACGCTATTTCGTCCTCCATCTGAATACAAATGCCGTTTAGTTCAGGTAACCTGCTATTCATATGCACCATTATTTCTAATGACGGGGTAATAGGGTAACCTGCGAAAAATCGGCATCCAGCCGCAATAGCTCCTTCCGCACAGGCGGTGTTGCCCTGCCAAAAATATAATCCGGTTAAATTTTTTCTATCCATAGTGTTATACGGGTTAACGGTTATTTTCTGTTTATTATCGGTTTATTTATATAAGATACTTTATAATTGATTTATTCGGCACTTTTTTTTTATTTTTTAAATTTACGATTATAACTAATAGATTACTTTTGTGGTTTAACAGTGCTTAAGCAATTATTTTTATGTAAACTTTGCCATATATAAATGATTTTGTTAATATTTTTTAAATATATAAACATTATTTGTTAAACCGGAATTTTTCTATATGAAAAAAATATTCGCTGTCTTCCTTTTTTTATCAATATGTTTTATCTGCCTTTTTTTGTATATAAACACAACAGGCTGTGAACCTGAAATTTACATACTGAAATACGGGCAATCCCAATTCAACGAGAAATATATTTTTCTTAACGGGCAAGATAAATTAGTCCCTTTTATATGGACATTTTTTGTCGTTAAAGATAAAACAGGAATTTTTCTTATTGATACAGGCATCGCAGACAAAAAATTCCTTAAATTATGGAAAATCAGGAATTATATTTCACCAATAAATTTATTAAATCGAATAGGTATTAAAAAAGAAAATATAGACGGGATTATTCTAACGCATTTACATGCCGACCATTGCGATGGGTTATCGCTTTTTAAAGGGGTTCCCGTTTATCTTCAGCAAAACGAATACGATGCGATGAACAGGGCGTTTAAGCAAACAAACAAAAAATTTTCTCACGGATATTACCGTTGCCATTTTGATTTAATCAATGAAGCTAAGCAAAACGGCAACCTTATTTTAATCAAAAAAGACAAAAAAATATCGCGCAATATATGGGTGAAATCCGCTCCTTACCATACTGCCGGCACCCAGACGGTTATTGTTAAAAAGGGCAGAAAACGAATTTATTTTGTGCCGGATAACGCTTATTTTTATAAAAATATATCTGAATTAATGCCTGTTGGTATCGTATACGATGCGGCAGGCGATTTAGCTTATTTGAAAAAATTATCCGCTTTTGATCCGTCAAAAAAAATAATTGTGCCCGCGCATGACCCTGAAGTCTTTAATAAATTTAAAAACTGTGGGGAAGCTGTATTAAAAATCGAATAACTGTTTAGTCTGTTTTAATAAGCAGTATAATTATAAACGCGCATATATAAAAAAATGTTCCAAGATAAAAAGTAATGGAGAATCCGTAATATACGCTCAGCAGTAAAGACAAGGTAACTCCTATAGTGGAAAAAGCTCCGTTTATCCCATATGCCAGAGCCGCGAATTTTGGCGAAATGTTGTTTTTTATTTTATTCAGCCCAAACGGAAAAGGCACGCCCATACAAATAAAAAGAGGGGCTAAACTCAGTAACGAAAAGATTGTTTTTAATGAAAAATTAAAGCTCATTGTTTGTTTGAAAATTATTTTGAGCATAGGTGAATAAATAATAAGCAGTAACGGTATGGCAAGAATAAACATTTTTTTGAAACTATCGCTTAACTTGCCAGATAACAAACTTCCCGCTCCGGAAAAAATAAAAATCGATGTCAGCACTATAATCATAGAATATATGGGCGAACCCAAATAAAGCTGGTATTTCTGCATAAGCACAATTTCAACAAGCATATAAGCCATTCCTACTAACGCAAAATATATTAATGATATAATGTTTGTTTTCGCTGGAATGGCCGATTTAATAAAAATTATTGCTATCGGGATAATTATAAGAACCAGAACCCATATTATGGACCACTGGAAAATATACCAAATATGCGGATGATAAATGTCAAAATCAAATAAAAAAGGTTTGTTGTCGCTAATAGGGGAAAGATCAATTTTAAACATCTGGAGAATCCGTTTGTATTCCGCTTTGGGAAATCTGACAAATTTCGATAACTTATTATATAAAAGACGATTAGGATGAATTACAATGCTCATATATCTTTCTGGGTTAAACAGCTCAGGGTCTGTTCTTTTTGATTTCACAAATCTTATTCGTTTAAGCTGCTGCCTGACATGAATTTTTTGTTTTATTTTAAACCATTGGTCAAGGTTTGATATTTCTTTTCCGCGAAAGGGCTGTTTTTTTATTATAATGATATAAAACCGGAAATCTCTGGCGAGATAAGTATAAGAATAAAAATGGTTCTGAAAGTTTTCTTTGATACCGTGTTTCTTTAAACCCGCCATTACGCTTGATAAAATTTTTCTGATAAAAAAATCGGAATAATCGCCAAGGCGCAGTTCCTCGATTAACAATGCGCCATTATCATTGAGCCGGTCGAAGATAAGAGAAAACGCTTCCTCGGTAAACAGGTATTGCGGGATACCGGTGTTGCCTGTGGTTCTGCCTCGGGTATGAGTATTTAACATGGTAATCATATCGAATTTTTCTTTGGATGATTCAAGGTATGTTCTTGCGTCCATTACATAAACAGGAATATTTTCGTAACATTTTCTCGAATAGTTAAATAGCTCGTTATTCATAAGTTTGACTATCGACGGATTAATTTCAATACCCGCCATATTGCCGTTGCTGAGTATTTTAGCGTTTTTTGTAACTCCTTCAGCGGACGTGCCGATAACGAGAATTTTCGGATTATCCATAAGTTTGTTGGGTATGCGGATACCCCAGTAAAAATTTTTCGGTTCAAATGATGTAACGTTATCGGAAATAACCCCTTCCTGAAAAACATCGAGATACTTAGGATTTTTTGCGCCGTAATCGATAACGTCGACTCTCGCTATAAGGTTATCGCATGAATACAGAATTTTCGCGGTTTTAATATTTCTTAAATATTTGTATATTTTATATTTGTCATTATCTGAAGTAACTCTTGTATTTTTCGCAAAATCAAAAAATGCGGTTTGGATATTAACAAAAAACGCGCTTAACGCGACCAGCGTTATTATTACAGATAGAACCCCTGTGTTTGAAGACGGTTTCCCTTTGAGTGTCAATAACGCGCTTAACGCGGTTATGCAGATAATTATAAGCAACACGTTTTCGCTTTTGAACAGAGGTATTAAAACACAAACAGCCAAAACGCCTACAGCGGCGCCTGTCAGGTTCCAAAAATATGCTTTATACGGTTTAAATCCAATAAAATAATAGGTTACAACAGTGCCTAACCCGAAAAAGGGTAAAAATAATATGACAGGATATTTCAAAAATTGAGGCGCGAATATACAGTTTAGAATACATAATACTATAGATACGCTTGTTGATAACGAAATCGCAGATAAAAATTTTTCTTTTTTATAATATGATAGAAAATATCCGCCGATACCTCCGGCAGATATGCCCAGTAATGCCACAGATATGATAGAAGCGGCATCAAGATAATTTTTTATATATACCAAAATATGATAAAAAAGTATTTCAAGCATCATTATTAATGCTGAACTTAAAAACAGCATAAGGTTCTGTGATGTTTTTTTGTCCATAAAATATAACTCCGTAGAAGGATTAAGTTGTTATCTTATTAAAAAGAGGGTTTAAGGTCAATATGTTCATTAAATTCTTTACTTGAATACCCCCCGTTTTTTACTTATATGGATAAAAGGCCAGCTGTCATTCCCGCTTTTGGGGAATAACTCGGGGAAAAAATGTTTCTTTTTTCAAAACCGCTATTATCATATCATACTTTATATGAAGATTATAG
>JAGGZS010000337.1 GCA_021161885.1 bacterium | reverse complement strand
GCTATTGATTTAAAATATATTTTTATATTCTTATGGTTTTTATTAAGTTTTATCAGCACATCGTTAGGATGGAGATTTGAAGGGCATTATTTTTATTTCATTTTTCCTGCCGTCTGCGTATTATCCGCGGAATTTTTCAGCCTATTTTACAATTTTCTTTATAAACGGCAAAAACGCTTAGCGTATTTTTTCGGGATAATCTATATGAGCGGTTTTTTATACTCTTTAATAATCCATACGGGGTTCCCGCCCGGTTTCCAAAAAAAGTACTGGGTTTTTATGGA
Source organism: bacterium (assembly GCA_021161885.1). Classification (GTDB taxonomy): domain Bacteria; phylum Auribacterota; class Auribacteria; order Auribacterales; family Auribacteraceae; genus JAGGZS01. The sequence goes on along the minus strand of JAGGZS010000337.1, from coordinate 6,935 downwards.
TATCAAAGAAAAACACGGAAATTTTATAACAACTGTTTCCAACTACATTCGCCAAAGGACTTCAAAAAAAGATACCGTTTTTGTCTGGGGATTCTGCCCGGAGATATACACGATGTCCAACCGCAAATGCGCAAGCAGATTCATATTCTGCAACTTCCTTATCGGACAGATGACAGGCGATAAATATTATTATATGGACGTTGAACGGCTTGACAGGACTATACCCGGAGCTTGGGATAAACTAATGGCAGACCTCAATAAAAATATGCCTGTTTATATTATAGATACTTCTACGGTTGACTATTTTAAATACCAAAAATATCCTGTCTCAAGATTTTATCTGCTTAGGGAATTTCTTGAGTCTAATTATATCTACAAAGGCAAGATAGCCGGACTTGACGTTTACCGGTTAAAAAAAACCGATTAAAGACGCAAAACAACTGAACCTGCTCCGACAGCATTTTCCATATCATTAAGAAAATATTCACTGGGAGATATTGAAAATTTATTGTCAGCCTGTAAAATCAATGCGTAATTTTCAGCAAAATTAACCCGTAAATACATAGGGCACCTGCCCGGATATCTTCGTATAACCGACTGGACACGGTTAATTATATCCCCGTTAACGCCGTCAAAATTCATTTTAATCTGAACGGCGGAGGTTTTTTTTACCAATACATCTTTTAGCGATATAACTTCCTCAACAATCACTTTATATTTTTTATCATTGACTTCTAATTTACCTGTAATATAAACCGATGTATCCGCTGCGAGAAAATCACTGCACTGGGAATATACTTTCGGGAACAAAAGAACTTCCATTGCATCATTATAATCCTCAATTATTGCGACAGCCATTTTCTCATTATTTCTTTTGGTCAGCATAATTTTTATTTTTGTGATTATACCGGCAAGTTTTATGGGTTTGGACGATTTAGCTGTTTTAAGGTTTGCTATAGAATCAAATTTAAAAATATCAAAAATATTTTTAAACTGGTCTAAAGGATGACCCGTTACGTAAAAACCCAACAATTCTTTTTCAAACTGAAGCATCTGGTAAGGTTCCCATTCCTGCATATCGGGCATTTCCTGGTCCGCCTCAATCAAAGCGTCATTATCATCGTCTCCATCGAACAGGCTGAACTGTCCTGATATTTTATCTTGATAAGTCTCATTTGCCCTGTCTATCGCCCTATCAATACAGGCAAACATCTGCGACCTTTTGGTTCCTATAGAATCAAAAGCTCCGCATTTAACAAGGCTTTCAAGCACCTTTCTATTAACTTGGCGGGGATCGGCTTTTTCGGAAAAATCGTATAAAGAAGTAAACTCGCCGTTTTCTTTCCTTGCTTTGATTATCGCCTCAACAGCTTGAGCGCCAACATTTTTAACCGCGCTCAAACCAAAACGTATATTGTTCTTTACCACCGTAAACGCGCTGAAACTCTGGTTCACATCAGGCGGAAATATCTCTATACCCATTCGTTTGCATTCATCAATATATAATGTGATTTTATCAGGATTGGTTATTTCGTTTGATAATACAGCCGCCATAAACTCAACAGGATAATTCGCCTTAAGATAAGCTGTCTGGTAAGATATCATAGCGTACGCTGCGCTGTGCGATTTGTTAAACCCGTACTCTGCGAATTTAGCCATTTTGTCAAAAATTTCTTCAGACGCCTTTTTGGCAATATTTTTTTCAAATGCGCCTTTAACAAAAAGCTCCCGCTGACGATCCATCTCAGACAAAATCTTTTTTCCCATGGCGCGGCGCAAAAGGTCGGCCTGTCCGAGAGAAAACCCGCCAAGCACGGAAGATATTTTCTGCACCTGTTCCTGATACAATATTATGCCGTAAGTATCTTTTAAAATAGGTTCAAGTTCCGGCAAGGGATATTTTATTTTTGTCCGCCCGTGTTTACGGTTTATAAAATCATCGACCATCCCGCTTCCTAAAGGACCCGGACGGTAAAGCGCCACAAGAGCTATGATATCCTCAAAACAATTCGGTTTAAGTTTTACCAATAATTCCCTCATACCACTGCTTTCAAGCTGGAACAAACCTATTGATTTACCAGCGCATAAAAGTTTAAAAGTTTTCTCATCGTCAAGCGGCAAATCATTAAGAACGATCTTTATACCGCCTGTCCTTTCTATAATTTTAACCGCATGGTCGAGTATAGTAAGTGTTTTGAGCCCTAAAAAATCCATCTTAAGGAGTCCGAGTTTTTCAACAAGTTTCATATTGAACTGCGTTGAGACTTCACCGTTATTCGTTACGTACAAAGGAACATAATTAGTAAGCGCTTTTCCACTGATTACCACGCCTGCCGCGTGAGTGCCTGTGTTACGCACATTTCCCTCAAGAGAAAAAGCAGTATCAATAAGGGTTTTTATTTGGTTATCGCTTTTGTATTTATCTGCCAAATCAGGCGTTGTATCAAGCGCCTTCTGTAATGTCATTTTTAATTCATTGGGTATAAGTTTTGCTATTTTATCGACCTCGCTGTACTCCATTCCCATAACCCTGCCCACATCACGTATAACAGCTTTAGCGCCCAAAGTGCCGAACGTGGCGATTTGTGCCACGTTATCTTTGCCGTACTTGCGTGTTACATAATTTATTACTTCGCCTCGCCGCTCATAACAAAAATCTATATCAATATCAGGCATAGACACACGTTCAGGGTTCAAAAACCGCTCAAAAATCAAGCCGTACCTTAAAGGATCAATATCGGTTATCCCTAAGAGATAAGCCACAATGCTGCCCGCAGCTGATCCGCGTCCGGGTCCTACGGGTATATTTTCGTTTTTCGCGTAATGGATAAAATCCCAAACAATAAGAAAATAATCCACAAACCCCATATTTCGGATCATAGTAAGTTCATAATCAAGCCGTTTAAGTATCATATCGGTTATGTCGGGATATCTGCGTTTTAACCCGTCTTTGCATAAATGTTCCAAATAATCGTAATTAGTAAAATTATCCGGAGAGATAAAATGGGGCAGAAGCCTTCTGCTGAAATCATACTTGGCGTTACATTTCTCCGCTATTTCAAGAGTATTTTTAAGCGCCGAAGGCACCGAAGCGAACAGTTGTGCCATTTCTTCCGGCGACTTTAAATAAAATTCCTGTGTAGCGAACCTCATTCTTCTTGTTTCATTAAGTACGCTTCCTGTTTGGATACACAATAAAACGTCATGGGCGTAAGCATCGTTTTTAGTGCAGTAATGAGCATCGTTGGTGGCGATTAAAGGCAGTCCGGTTTCCTTACTTATTTTAATAAGCCCTTCGTTGATTATTTTCTGTTCGGGTATAAAATGATCCATTAGCTCAAGATAAAAATCTCCCGCATCAAAAAACGATTGATATTCCTCAATAATTAATTTGCATTTATCAATCTTCCCTGATAAAATCGCCTGTGCTATTTCCCCTTTCATACATGCGCTGCTGCCGATAAGCCCTTTACCGTATTTGCGAAGTAATTCTTTATCAATACGGGGTTTATAATAAAAACCTTCCATATATCCAAGCGACGATAACCGCATTAAGTTCTGCAGTCCCCCATCATCTTTGGCAAACAAAAGAAGGTGATAATACGCATTTTTCATTCCGACAGAATTTTTTTTGCGCCGTCCCGCTGGAGCTACGTACGCTTCCATACCGATAACCGGTTTTATGCCTGCCTTTTGGGCCTCCATAAAAAAATTGGCTGTGCCGAACATATTGCCGTGATCGGTTATCGCCACAGCCGGCATATTATTATCTTTAGCGTGTTTGACAAGATCGGATATTCTGGTTGCCCCGTCAAGAACACTGAACTCCGTATGGTTATGTAAATGAACAAACTCCGTCATTAAAAATTACTCCTTATCCATTATAACAGGTATTGACTGACTGCAATCTGCGCATACACCGCCTTTTAATCCTACAATCTCCGTGGTATACCCTGACCGGCTGATTAACAGGTTACCGCAATTAGGGCATATTGTATCCGATCCCACATCATCAGTCCTAACGTTTCCAAGATAAACATAGTTCAAATGTTTTTTAGCGATTTCATACGCCTTGAGCAGTCTTTTTACTGGTGTCGCTGAAATTTCCATTTTGTAGCGTGGAGAATAAGCGGAAAAATGCAAGGCTATATTTTTATCCATTTGCGCGACCCATTTACTTATTGTTTCCAAATCGTTATCAGAGTCGTTCTGCGTAGGTATTATTAAATTGGTTAGTTCAATATGAGAATAATTCGCCGCCATTTTAATAAAATTTTTGACAGGCTCAAGTTCCGCTCCGCATAAAATGCGGTAAAAATCAGGATTCATCGATTTCAAATCGATATTTAAAGCATCCACAAACGGCAGTAATTCTTCTGCTGGTTCTTCGCAGATATATCCGTTTGTAACAAGCACGGTTTTTATGCCCTCCGCCCTTGACAATTTAGCGCAGTCAAGCACATATTCAAACCATATCAACGGTTCAGTGTATGTGTAAGCTATCGCGGAACAGCCGTACTGCCTTGCCATAGAAATTAATTTGTCAGGACTTATATACATTGTCGGTTTTATCTCTTGTGAAATCTGCCAATTCTGGCAAAAATCACAACTAAAATTGCATCCGTTAGCTCCCAATGAAAAAATTTGGGACGACGGATAAAAATGATATAACGGTTTTTTTTCTATCGGGTCGACAGCATAAGATACCGCCCTGCCGTATTCTTTAGCGTAGAGCACGCCGTTTTTGTTCAGCCTTATACGGCACCGTCCGGTTTTGCCGTCATCTATCAGGCATTGATGCGGACAAAGCCTGCACAATATATTTGAATCCTCTTTCAGCTCCCAGTACAATGCTTTTTTCATTAATACTCTATTCCTTTTAAGGCTTTTACGCCTTGGTGGTAATGATGTTTTATTTCCTTCATCTGCGTTACCGTATCGGCAAGCTCAATAAGTTCTTCAGGAGCAGTGCGTCCGGTTAAAACAAGATGTGATCCTTCAGGCAAAATTTGCTTTAGGCGGATAATATCATCTACACTGAAAAAACCAAGAGACAATACATCAAGTATCTCATCGGCTATTATCAAATTATATTTTCCCGACCGAATTTTTTTCTCAATGAATTTTAATCCATTATTAAATATCTCACAATGCTTTTTTCTATCTTTTTCAATTATCCGCTCAAAAACAAACCCTTTCCCAAACATATGGATTTGGGCAAGCTCACCCATATTTTTAAAAAATTTGTATTCGCCGGTATCTGTGTTTGATTTTATAAATTGGCATATGCAAACCTTGAGGTTATTGCCCATAAACCTTGCGGCAAGCCCTAAAGCGGCAGTGGTTTTCCCTTTTCCGGAACCTATATAAATAATAATCAGACTTTTTTCGCGGTTCATTTAATCTATTTCATCTCTTTTATGATATTAAAATAACGATAATCGGCATAATCTATAAGTTCTGGAGACGACATATAATTTTTCCCCATATCTTTACCGGATACATCTGTTAATTTATTGGCGACAAGCACTCCGTTAATCTCCATAACAATTTTAACCGAGCCGTCGGAATAATATGTTGTTTCAACAACTTTAGCTCCCTGCACAATGCCTTTGACGACATTTGTTATCGTATCGTTTTGAAGCACCATATCTTTCACCAAGGTATCGGAAGATACAACCGTACCGTAAATTTTTTCCGCAAGCCTCCTGTATCCGTCAAGTTTAGCCGCCCGTTCGGTTGTTATGCGCGCCAAAGCCGGGTATTGTTTCATATATTCCACAAGCGATATTTTATAAATATCTTTCCACGCATTCATTTTATCCTTTACCATCTTCTGGAGTTCAAGCATATTTAGTTCAAGGACAACCGATATTGAGCCGTCATGGCTTTGCTGTGTATCAATCAATTTCGCTTTGCTTACTATTTCAAACAATTTGCCAGCCTCTGATTTTTTTTCAAACATCAGGTCGGAAAAATTCTTTTTAGGTCCTATTTTAATTTCGCTTATTATATTAAGAAGATTATTTTCAGCCTCAATTAGAGCTTCTTTTTTGGACAATTCCTTAGCTTCATCCCTATTTTGTATTTCAGGATGGGCACTGCCTTTGCCTTCAGCCCGTATTTTAATTTTATCAACCGACTTAACCGCCATTTTACCGAGTATCGATTCCGACAAAATACCTGTCCCGACAGCCCGAAGCCCCACAGTCGACCAATCGGATACGGTAACCCTGCGGTACGGCGAAGCTGTTATTGATTTACTGGTTTTCTCACGGCTTAGCACCTCCACATCGTTTTCAAGAGCGGTAACAACCGTTGTTTTATCATTTGTTTTTACTACAAACGCAGTGCCTCTAGCTCCGGCTATGGAAACCGGCGACTCAACACAAAACCGTGTTTCCCGAGGCAATTTATCTAACTTCGACACCATAGTTCCGTTAATAAGGCTGAAATTATACAATTTGCGCACACCTTCACCTTTTTCCGCTGAAACAGGCAAATCTTTAACAATAAGTTCCGACATTTCTTCAAGCCTGAACAAATTAACCAGATCAAACATTACATCCACGGTTGAGTTTTTACCGGTTTTAAGAGTATCTTCTTTTTCCAATTGATAACTGATTTCAAGTTCTTTCCAATCGGAGTGAAAGGCTTTTTTCAGGGCAACAAACCCTTTTTTCTCTTTTATTACCGGATTCTCCGCATCCCCGAACAAATTACCTGCAGACAAAATTAACACAAAAATAATTAAAAAATTTTTTTTCACAAAAGACATATTGCCTCCTTAAAAAACAAAAAATATATTTTAAATGACGGTTACTGCTGCGCATGCTTTCAATTATAATAAATAAATAAATAAAAATCGCTTAAAATCATCTAATTTATTTTAAATTTTTAAGGTTTACATAAAAAAAAATTTTTCCTATAATATT
>JAGGZS010000232.1 GCA_021161885.1 bacterium | reverse complement strand
GGGTATCTTCTGTTTCAACTTTCAGTTGTCCAGCCTGTTTTTCATATCATATGAAAAACTACTGGAACTTGCTCTCATCCCCGACCTCACGGACGGGGAGTTCCCGCTGGATTAAATATTTATTTAGATAAAAAATTAGTGCCCTATTATTTGACATTTTTTTCGACATTATCCGAAAAACAAACAAATTTATTTTAAATTTTTAATTCTCTGTTCCTGTCCGACAATATCAATTATTCTAACACCAAAATTTTCATTGATAACTACAACTTCACCGCGGGCAAGCAGTTTATTGTTCACCAATAAATCGACTGGTTCACCTGCGAGTTTATTTAATTCAAGAACGGCTCCTGGACCTATTTCCAGAATATCGCGTATAAGCATTGTTTTTCTGCCTAATTCAGCTGTAATTTCAACATTCACGTCAAGAATAATATCAATATTGTTTTTCGTTTTCTGAGTAGTTTGAATAGGCAGCTGTGAATATTCCACAGGCTGGGCTATTGAGTGTCCTTCAGTTATACCCTGTTCAGGTACAGGGACATTTTCCTTTTGCCCTGTGCTTTGCGAGTTTTCTTCAATAGCTTGGCTTTTCAGGAGAGCATCAATATCATCTTGGTTTAAATGCTCGGCGCACATAATTATTCCTCCGTTTTTATTTAAATTTGTTTTTTAACAATAAATCCTTTTTTAGCTCCTAAAAGACCAGGTAATCCAGCGAATTTAGGTATACCTTCAATGCAAAGGTCGATCAGGTCTTTTGCCGACCTGTCAAGCACAACAACATCGCCAACGTGCAAATTTGATATTTCCTGTATAGTAAGCTGGGTAGACCCAACCGCAAAAGAAACATTGACAGGCGCCATACTAAGATTTTTTTCAAGACGTTCGCGTTTTTCACCGCTAACCTTTTTGGGTGTTACGCCTATCATATGCTGAGCGCTTAATTTATCGATTAAAGGTTCCAAAGAGATATACGGGATACAAATACTTATAATGCCGCTGGTTTCCCCGATGGCAACTTCAAGAGTCATAGCGGCAACAGTTTCGTTTGCCGCTAAAATCTGGCAGAACTGCGGGTTCATCTCTGTATCTACTCTGGAAAAATCCACATGGGCGACGTGTTCCCATGCCTCTGTTAATCCTTCAAGCGCTTTATCAACGACACTGCCTATAATTTTTTGTTCAATATCAGTAAAAAGACGTATTTCAGGAGGGGGCGCACCCGGTCCGCCGAGTAATCTGTCAACAATACTGAAAACGAGCACAGGGTTTATTTCAAAAATCCCTTTACCTTCCAAAGGGGACATATTAATAATCGTCATATTTGTGGGGTTAGGCAAAGACATAATAAATTCGCCGTATGTCAGCTGGTCAACCGCGATAAGGTCTATTTCAACTACAGTACGCAAATAAGCGGACATAAAATTGCTCAAGTATCGAGCAAAGTTTTCATGCACCATCTGCAATGTCCTGACTTGATCTTTGGAAATCATTTCAGGACGTTTAAAGTCATAAAGCGTCATCTGTTTTTGGCGTACCGAACCGCCGGCGCTCTCCTGCGGTTGTTCTACCTCCGGCAATTCCCCGGAGGATACCGCCGACAACAGAGCATCAACTTCATCTTGTGACAGAATATCAGCCATTACTAAACCTTTTTACTGAATTACAAACTCCGTAAAATATACGCTTTTTATTTTACCGCTCCTTAAAAGAGCGTTAACCTTTTCTAAAATCTCTTTTCGGATTTGGTTTTTTCCTGAAAAATCGAGTAAATCTTCAAGTTCCTTTACGCTCAGAATCATTATAATCAGGTCTTTAATCTGCGGAATACGCTGATTTAATTCACTAAGCACAGCAGAGTCGATAACCTCAAAAGAAATTCCGGCGCGTAAGTATCTTGTGCCTCCGGTACCGGCTATATTGACCACAATAATGTCAAGCGGAAAAATTTCACCTACTTTCATCGCTTCTTCTTTTTTTGCTTTTTCCACATTTTCATCTTTAATGACAAATTTAGAGACTACAAAAAAACCTATTACAGGAATGATTATCATTATCGCAAGTCCTATAATAATAAACTTAAGGGGCGATTTTTTCTTTTTCACCTGCTCTTGTTGAGATTGTTCTTTTTCCTCATTCGCCATTTTCGGCTCCTTTCCTTGTTTTCATCATATTATTATTTATTTCTTTTTCTATATATTCGGATTTTAAAAATCTATAATCTAAAAAATAAATATCTTTTATTTTGCCTTTGGTTAAAATTCTATTTATTGATTCAAGCATTAATCTACGAGCAGTTTGCATACCAGTGCGCGCTTTAAATTCATTAACCGATTTATTAGTGATTACTTCTCTTACAATATTATGTATGCGCGGTGATTTTTCCCTCACTTCATCAAGCATAGCCAAATTTTCGAGTTGAAAATCTAAATTTATACGTAAGTATATAGGTTCGTCGTTAAACTCAACCATATAGTCGCTTGAGCCAAATAAAAACACAGGACCGAGCAATTGATTTAACTCGATATCCTTTTCTTTTTTCACAAGGTTTCTTTGTATAATTTTCCTTGTTACGATGAAAGTGATGTATCCTGTAAGCAAATTGCTCATAAGGATAAAAATTATAATGATAAAAACTAAACCGGCGCTTAAAATAACTTTCATGTTGCTTTTTATCAGATGGAGAAACTCGCCTTGAGATTCATTTTCCTGCTGTTCTTCATCTGTTTCATTGTTATTTGCCAGGTCTTTGTTTGAGTCTTGCTTCTGATCCATTATTTTGTTCCTTTAGCCGCCTCCGGTTCTTCAAAAATCTTTTTTTCAGAATTAATGACTATTTCAACGCGCCTATTGCGGCTTCTACCTTCTTCCGTATCATTTGTAGCAACCGGCCTGAATTCACCGTACGATACAGCGCTAAGCCGGTCAGGAGATATTCCAAGTTTGACGAGGTAATTCAATACGGCTATCGAGCGCATAATTCCCAATTCCCAATTAGAATTATAACTTTCCGAATAAATAGGCACATTATCGGTATGCCCCTCAACAGAAATATAATATGGGGAATCTTTAATTAATTTCACAACACTTGTCAAAAACTCGACAGAATCTTTATTAAAAGTTTTTTCACCTTGATTAAAGACAACTGACACAGGCATTCTTATACGTAAAGTGTTAAGAACTTGCACTACTTCTATAGGACCGCCTATCCCCTTTTTTTTGGATTCTTTTTGTATATCTTGGGCAAGAGTTATAAGATAACTTTCAGGTTTCACCTCATCCTGTTCGGCTTCTTCCTTTTTGTTTGTCGGGTTAAGTTGCGAAACCATCTCAGGAGTGGAATAATCGGCATCCACGAGCGCCATTTTATGACCTACTAAAACGCCAAGGTATCCTTGAAGTGAACCTATGGCTTTATCGAATTCTTTTTGCTGAATTGATGAAAAGGACAAAAGAAGCACGAAAAAACACAACAGTAAAGTCATCAAGTCTCCGTATGTGGTCATCCACAGTGGAGCGCCCTCCATAGTTTCTTCTTGTTTTTTCTTAGGCATTTTTATTCTTTTCCCTGATTATCTTCAGTGTTAGCCCTAAATTGCGGCGACAAAAAGGCATTTAATTTCTGTTCAACTAATCGAGGATTATCGCCCGACTGAATACTTAAAATTCCCTCAACCATAAGTTGTTTGACTAAAACTTCATCTTTGGATCGGGTTTTTAGTTTATCAGCCATAGGCAGACAAAACAGATTAGCTATTAACGCTCCATATAATGTTGTAATAAGAGCGACCGCCATTTTAGGTCCGATTGTATCGGGATTATCAATAGAGGCAAGCATCAATATTAAACCGAGAAGAGTTCCGATCATTCCGAATGCAGGGGCATAAGTTCCGCCGGATTTGAGAATATTTTGTCCGTCAATATGGCGTTGTTCAATAGCAAAAATCTCATTTTCCAATATTTCTCTAATTGCCTCGGGTGAAGTTCCGTCAACAGCCAATTGAATTCCCTGTTTTAAAAAATTGTCATCAATACTCTCGGCTTCTTCCTCAAGTGTTAAAATTCCTTCACGCCGCGCCCTTGTGGCAAAATGCACCATCTTTTGTATGATTTCATTAGATTTTATTTGTTTATGCAGAAAAACCTTCATCAATACTTTCACTGTATTCAAAAACTGTTCTAAGGGGCAAACTATCATTACAGCGGCTATTGTTCCTCCAAAGACGATAAACATAGAGGGTATATCGATAAACATAACGAATCCAGCCATTCCGGCACTTGAAACAACACCGAGCGCTAAAACAGATATACCTATTAAAATTCCTATTAACGATGCTATATCCATATAAAAACCTCCATTTTATTTATCGGTATTAAGCTAATTTTATTAATCATAAATATAAAAAAATCATTAGTTTAAACAGGTTCGTCTTTTTTTATGAATCTCCCCGCCCTTACGGACGGGGTATCTTCTGTTTCAACTTTCAGTTGTCCAGCCTGTTTTTCATATCATATGAAAAACTACTAGAACTTGCTCTCATCCCCGACCTCACGGACGGGGAGTTCCCGCTGGATTAAATTTATTTGTTTATTTTCAAACAAAAAAAGCGCGGTATCCGTGTTTGAATACTGCGCTTTTTTTATTAAAAATTTTTATATTATTAAACTATATTAACAAGTTCCTGTAATATTTGATCAGCGATTTTAATTACTCTGGCATTAGTCTGAAACCCTCTTTGGGCGGTTATTAAAGTTACAAATTCATTTGCGAGATCAACATTAGACGACTCAAGCGTATTTACGACAAGAGCTCCGAGCTGACCTGTATTTGGAGCGTCAATAGTTGGATTGCCCGAGTTATCGCTTTCCCTAAACAGACTGTTTTGAGTATTTTCCAAACCTTCAGGGTTATCAAATTTAGCTAATTGAATTTGGGAAAGTGTTTGAATCTGTCCATTAGTAAAATTGCCGTAAATAGTGCCGTCAGTACCGATATTGACATCTTGAAGATTTCCGCTTGCGTATCCGTTGGCATTCCTAAAACCGGCAGTGGAGTCGCCTTCAAACATTACTATTCCCAAAAAGCTCCCTACCTGCCCGGGATCAAAGGTTATTACCATCGGATCCCCGACACCGGTCGGCTGTATAGTTACACTTAAAGGATCAAAAGATGACAACGAACCGTCCGAGCCGCAGGTAATGGAACCTGTACTTGGAGTAACTGATACGTCAGCTACGCCTGTAGCGGTTATCAAGCTGGATATATTTATTGCATAACGTGTCTGATTACCTGCTGTTTCTCTAATATTAAATTTAACGCTAACTGTATGAGCTGTTCCGTCCGAATCGTATGCGGTGAATGAACGGCTATGGTTATCGGAAGCGTTCTGGGCGACACTGTAATTACCGGATGTTGAATCAAATATATTATCAAAATTCGCGTGTGAACCCGAAGAAGTTATTCCCATATTGGTAATGGCGTAATCAGTGCCTCCATCACCGCTGACAACTAACCTTCCGCTGCTTATTACAACATTATTACTTGTAGTGATTCCAAGCGCTGATTGTACAGATGAAGTTAAATCAGCTAATGTTGAGCCAGTAATGTTGAGGCTTGCCGGAGTTATAGCTGTACCTCCGACATTAGCGTTTATAGTAACTGTTTCACCGCCTACAAGACCTAAATTCTGACCGTTTGAGTTCCTTAAATCTACTAATGCGTCTGTGGAAACAGCTTGATGAGAAAATTGGTCTGACGAAGATGTGTTGCCGACATTAAACGATCCGACTGAGGCATTAGCGGCGGCCATTGCTGTCTGTAATGTCGCGGCGCTACTTGTCAATGTCAAGGAGTTACCAGCTGCGGCGCTTGTAAAAACTAAAGCTCCGTTACTGTCCATAGCAACTGACATATCCGCGAAATCATTATTAATGTTAGCTGCAAGGTCGTCTAAAGAATTAAAAGTTGTTCCGGCCCCGCCCACTGAGGAAGAGCTGTATGTATATGTTGTGCCTGCAGGAGATCCGACACCTGTGGCAACAGTAACTGTAGAAACTCCGTCAACCAATCCGCTAATAACAGTATTAGCTGATCCGGTAGCAAGAAGACCATCCATAGCTGTATCATCGCCTGTTTGTTCCGTACCGTAAAAAGCGTCCGTTTCAAGACGTGTTCCGATTTGTTCAGCGCTGGAATCAAGATTACCGTTCAAATCCACTGAAGTGGTGCCGGACGCTGGCAGAGTTATGCCGAGAGGTATTTGAATAGGTTCGACACTTGTTCCTAATACTCCATCTGTAGCGTTAATGCCCCTGACTTTATAACCGCCGTCATAAACCAAAAAACCTTCGCTGTCAAAATCAAACGCTCCGCTTCGAGTATAATAATTTGTTGTGCCGTCTGTTACCGCAAAAAAACCGTTGCCCTGAATAGCAACATCTGTCTTTTTGCCTGTTGAGAGGAGGTTGCCTTGTTCAAAATTCTGGTCTATAGAATTTACTATTGATCCGAGGCCCACTTGTTTAGGATTAACGCCGCCGCTATCTCCGTTAGGTCCTGATGCGGCTGACATTGTCTGGTACAGCATACTCATAAAGGTTACGCGTGAAGATTTAAAACCGGGAGTCTGTGAATTGGCAATATTATTACCGACAACATCCAATTGAGTCTGAAAATTTTTTAATCCTGATACGCCTGAGTACAGAGCCCTAATTGACATTTACTATACCTCCTCAATTTATATATTAATTACTATTTGACAATTTAATTTCTTTAATATTTTCAACAGGCACTTTTTCATTATTTACCGTTATATAGGTTTTACCTTCTTCAAATGTCAGTTTAGTTACAAGACCTTTAAGGTCTTCTTCAGCTGTATTGTTTACGGCTGTTACCTCTTTTCCGACAAGTGATGAATATTGAGAGATCATATTGCCGCTAAGGAATTTTTCAAAATTACCATTTAAATTTGTTTGTTGTTCAAGAGCGGAGAACTGAGCCATCTGCGCGATAAAATCCTGATTATCCATTGGGTCTAAAGGGTCTTGGTTAGCCAATTGAGCTACTAGCAAATTCAAAAAATCATCTTTACCTAATTCTGAACCCTGCTGAGAAGATAAAGCGTTAGTTATAACCGAGCTACTATTTGCCGCTGATCCAACTTCCATTTTTTTAGCTCCTTAAGCAAGATAATCAACGTGGCCGTCATTGCTGTTTATGCGGTCTCGGCGATTACTTGAAGTTAAAGTTATGTTATTATCGTTATTTTGTTCATTATCATTTGATCTGCCGGAAAACCGAGAAAAAAGATTATTAGTTCCTTTATTAGTTCCATCATTAGTAAAATTACTTTCCGCAAAAGAGCCCATGTTAGAGGTGTCGTTTTTTAAGGTAACCTCAATTTTTTCGATTTTTACTCCCTGATTATTCAAGGCTTTTTTAAGTTCAGCAAAATTAGCTTCGAAAACCTCTTTAACCGCTTCGTTTTGCACACGCATTCTTGCTGTTAGCGTATTGTTTTCCATAGTAATTTTCATGCTGACTTCGCCGAGGTTATCCGGATTCAGGCGAAACCTAATTTCAGAATAATTCATATCACCTGCGGTTCTTAGGTTGAATTTTGACTGGACCTGTTTAATAATTTCATGGGCATTGACTTTCTGCTGAAAAATTTCATTAAAATTCGATTCTTTTATTTCAGCGGCTACTTTAAGCGTTTTTGTTTTTGCAGTCGTATCCTGCTGCTCTGTTACAAGAGTAAAATCTTTAAGTGTTTCATCTTTTAATACATCTTTTTCTTCTGTAACAATTTTTCCTGTTAGCTCAGAAAAATTTTTACCGCTCAATGGCGAATCGGATGACTGCTCCTGAGAAAAGGATAAATCTAATCCATCCTGATTTTGTTTACTGGGAACCACTTGTTCATTATTGTTTGATTTATCTAAAATTATCTTCTTATTGTTATTTTTAGATGGTGTCGATAGCTTTGCGGTTTTTTCGGCTATTTCCGATTGTTTTGTTAAGTCTACTGAAGGTTGAAGCTCATTATTTAAAGTTTGGTTAATTTCAGTTTTATGGATTTGACCTGTTTTGGGTTCATTATGCTTGTCTACGGGCATATCCTGAGGATTAAGTTCTTTAGAATTAAGCAATTCATTTACATCCGCAGCATTATCTTTTTCCGTTTCATTGCCGGAGTTTAAAATGCCTGTTTCGTCATTGGCGGATATTTTAACAGTATCTTCTGCGGTATCTTCTGCACCGGTTATGTTTAATTTTGCTGTTTCAAGTATTGCTTCAGTATTTTCTGGATTAACTGCGTCTTGGGCAGGATCAATTATCATAGCGGCATCATCTTTAACAATTATTTTATCTGCTGCATCATCATCGGGCAGGACATCAAGAATAGTCTCTTGGCTGTTCTGCCGCGTAACATCTTCTTCATCTTCTTCATTATTTTTTTCATCATCTTTTTTGGCATTAGTAGAAGATACATCATCTTTTACTTCTTTTTCGACATTTTCATTATTACTATCTGAATCGTCCGATTCTTTATCTTCAGTTTTATTATCTTCAGTTTGAGGCTTTTGTTCCGTATCGGATTTTACATTTTCATTGTCATTATCTAATTTTGTCTCTTCTCTCTCAATAACATCCTCTTTTTGAGATGAAAAATTTTTCTCTTTATTTACATTTTCAATTTGCTCATGGAGAATATTTTTAAATTCCGTATCCGCCTTAAAACTTTTTATTTGCGGCTGATCTGTCTGACAGGTAAGATAGGATTTATTTTCAGGTTCTCCTATCAGTAAAGAAACATCCATATTAGCAGCCATAAAATATCCTCCGACATTTATATATTCAAAAATTCATACATTTTACAACTAACGTGTTGTTACTATTTGCAACACTTGTACCAACATGATTTTGAGTTCAAATGTGATTAACAAAACTTGTTGAGTGAGAAAAAATTACCTTTTTCAAGTAAAATATTCCGCCGTTCCCGAAATAATACGTATAACTCAATATATACAAATAAATTATAAAGAAAATAAGATGGGGGTTAATAAATATTAATAACGGATAAGAAATTAAGGTAGAAAGATTAGTTCATTGTTCTGATTTTTTTACTGATTAAAGCCGCCCGCTCTTTAGTGTTAGAATTTTGACCGGCAAAATTGCCAAGAAGACGCGCGGCTTGGCGTTCTTTCATCCTGACAAGAATATTGGCGATGATCTCGTCATCAAGCCCTGTCAAAATTGGAGATGCCTGTGCGGGATCCATATTACTGTATAATTTGGCGAGTTTGCGCAAATTTTTCTCTTCATTTTTTTCCAACTTAGTAATATTAACAGCTGTTTCATCATGGAGGCTTTCTAATCGTTTTCGGGCAACTTGCAGTTCATTTTCTAATTTTTTAATTCTTTTTGACTGACGGTTTACTTGATCTTCGCGCTGAACTAATTTTTCTTTTTGATTTTTCATCTCATCAATCATAGAGCTGTATTCCAAATACAAACCTTGAGATTGCGAATTGTTATCCTTTGCAAGGGTTTCTTTTTGATTTTTCTTAAAAAGGAGCAGTCCCATTACAACACTTGAAGACAAACACAACACCATAAGAATAAAAATTATCAGCAATGCCGCACTGCCTTGCATAGTATTATTTTTTTTCAACATTATTATTAACTCCTTCTGTCTAACGTTTACTATGTCTTATTATCGCTGCTTCATCTAAAAAAATCTGTTCCAGCCTATCCATTTCTTTTAAATAATTTTCTTGTCCAATACTTTTTAACCGCTCCAGCACTTTTCTATCTTGTGTAGCTTTAATTAAATCATTTCGTTTTTCTTTTAAAACAGTATGAGCGTTTTTAATTTTTATTTTCTGATTTTTTATTTTTTTTTTCTATTGCTTCAATATAATTTTGAAAATCAAAATAATAATCAGATGAAAACGGTACTTTTTCAATTTTCTGAAAATTTCTCATTGCGTTTATGTACGATTCATTAAGTTCGGCCGACTTTTTTTGTTCAAGCTGATAGGCATATAAAGCTGCGGAAAAAACCCTTTCTTTTTCATTCTCAATAATATTTCTGTAATTAAGTACGCTTTCAAGGGAAAACGAATATTTTTTCGTCATTTATTCAATCCCTTTAAATAATTCAATAAGTTTTTTCTGGTTCTCAGCAAATGTTGAAGATTCAAGATAATTTTGCCTAAGATACTCATTTACTTTAGGAATCGCTTTAATAGAAAAATCAATTGCCGGATTGCTTCCGTCTACATACGCCCCGATATTTATTAAATCCTCCGCTTTTTTATAAGTAGCGAGAACTTCTCTTAATGTAATGGACGCCTTAATTTGTTCTTCGGGTACGATTTCGGTAAACAACCTGCTTAAACTAGACAAAACATCAATTGCCGGATAATGTCCTGAAGAAGCGATATCGCGCGATAAAATAATATGTCCGTCTAAAATAGCTCTTACCGCATCGGATATAGGTTCATTAAAATCGTCCGCTTCAACAAGCACGGTATATAACCCCGTGATACTGCCTGTACCCTTTTTACCCGTACCGCTTCTTTCAAGAAGAGACGGCAACAATGAAAATACAGACGGAGTATAACCCTTAGAAGCCGGAGGTTCACCGACAGACAACCCTATTTCGCGCTGTGCCATAGCAAAGCGTGTAATTGAATCAAGCATAAGCATTACCTCGGATCCCTGATCGCGAAAAAATTCCGATATGGCATGGGCGAGGAAAGCGCCTTTCAGCCTAATCAGGGCAGGCTGGTCGGAAGTGGCTACAATCACTACCGATTTTTTAAGCCCTTCAGTTCCAAGGCTGTTATCGACAAAATCCCTAAGTTCCCTGCCGCGTTCGCCCACGAGAGCGATAACGTTTACGTCTGCTTCGGAATATCTTGCTATCATACCTAACAACATACTTTTACCCACTCCGCTACCGGCAAAAATGCCTATTCTCTGCCCTTTGCCCACAGACAACAAACCGTCAATCGCTTTTATCCCCGTCCCAATAGGTGTAGTAATTTTTTGTCTTTCCATGGGAGAAGGAGGTGTATTTATGACAGGATATTTATCTGTAAAATGAATAGGTCCTTTACTGTCAATAGGGTTGCCGAGACCATCAATTATTCTGCCGAGCAAACCGTTTCCGACAGAAACCTCGAGCGGTTTGCCTATAGGGTTAATCATATCGCCTGCGGTTATGCCGGATAATCTCCCCAAAGGCATAATCTGAATTTTTTTATCTTTTAAGCCGACTACCTCAGCTTTAACAGAACCTTCATCACCATTGCGATGTTCTATTAAACACAAATCCCCCATACTTATTGCCGGACAGGTTGCTTCTATTAAAAGCCCTGTTAATTTGCAGACTTTTCCTTTTTCTTTAAGGGGCTCAAAATGTTTAATATTCTTTTTGTAACTATTTAACTTCGCTTTTAACCGGACTATTCCTGTGGAGGTGCTGGTATCTGCCATTTGATGAGCTCCCGCATTGTTTCTTTTACTTCTTTTAAAATACTGTCTAACCTACCGTCAATAATAGATTTATCAGACTCTATAAAACAGCCGCCGACACCGACGTTTTCATCTATTTCTATTTTAATACTTTCAAGATCAAAATTTTGTTCTTTAAGTACCGCGGCAATCTGTTCAAAATAATGTCCCGAATCAGGATGCAGTTTTATTACCAAAGCTCGTTTAGTATTTATTTTCCGCAAAGAATCAATAATAATTTTAGACACTACGTCAGGTCTTGAAAGCTCATTTCTTATGACAGTTTCACTGACCGATAGAACAAGTTCTATAATTTCTTGTTCAAGTTCCTTATTAACCGAATCGATATATTTATTCAAGTTATCAACTAAATTTATAATTTCTTTTGAAGCATTTTTAAATTGTTCCGTAACGGATCGCCTCGCTTCAGCGCGCCCTTTTTCGTATCCTTGCTGAAAAGCTTTGCTGCGGACTCGTTCTATCTTTTCTTCAACGACTTTTTTAACTTCCGCATCATTCAGATAATCGACAACTTTACCGGTTACCCGACTAACCTGTGTGAAAGACTTATCAATTTTTATGACTTTAGACAACGAGTTCATCTTCAGAGCCGCCTCTTCCCGCTATAACAATTTCACCGTCTTCTTCAAGCCGACGCACAATATTAACTATTTTCTGTTGTGATTCCTCAACCACTTTAAGTTTAACAGGTCCCATATATTCAAGTTCCTCTTTAATCATCTGGGCGGCACGGCTGGATATATTGCCGAAAATTTTATTTTTAACCTCATCGCTTGCCGCTTTTAAAGCCACGCTGATATCATTTGTATCTATCTCTTTAAGGACCTTCTGCATTGACCTGTCTTCCACATAAATAATGTCTTCAAATACAAACATAAGTTTTTTAATTTCTTCGGCTAAATTCTGTTCCCGTTCTTCAAGGGTTTCAAGAATATTTTTTTCCGTTGACCTATCAACGAAATTCAGTACCTCGGCAACAGCTTTAGCGCCCCCTATATTGCTTAAATTAGTATGTACCGTCGTGGCGAGTTTTTCCTTAATTACCGTTTCTATTTGAGCTATAACTTCAGGGGTTGTTCTGGACATCATAGCCATACGGATAGTTATTTCCGTCTGGCGTTCTTCAGGTAAAGCACACAGAATTTCAGCTGATTTTTCAGGTTCAAGATGAGCAAGAATCAAAGCTATAGTTTGAGGTTGTTCCTGCTGCAGGAAACTGCATATCTGGTTTGTATCTATTTTATCTAAAATTTCAAATGGTCCGCCCTTTCCGATGACGCTTCTGACTTTTTCAATCACTTCAGCCGCTTTCTCTGGTCCTATTGATTGTTCAAGCACCAGCTGCGCATAACTTTCACCGCCTTTTGCCATATAATCATTGGCAAGGCTCATCTGGTAAGCCTCTTCAAATACATTAAGTCTCGCTTCACGTGAAATATGTTTGAATTTTGCTATCTCAACGCTCAACTTCTCAATTTCTTCATCAGATAATTCTTTAAACATTTTAGCGGCAGCCTGTGTCCCTAAAGATATCATTAAAATAGCGGCTTTCTGGACATTAGATAATTTACTTGACACCCTTTAACGACCTCCGTTAAAAATTATTTTTCAGTTAACCAGCTTTTTAGAATCTGCACAATATTATCGGGCTGTTCCGTAGCTATTTTCGATATAGCCTGTTGGTATAATGAAGCTTTTTTTCGATTTTCCAGTTCAGAAAGAGGCATTTGGGAAGAAGTTAAATCATCAAGAGTTATATTTTCAATCTCATCTTCTTTAACATTGTCTATTGACCCGGCTGCTATCAATCCGCCGCCGCTCCCTTCATCAAGCCGTGATTTTTTTATTAGATTCTTAAAAATAATAAGAACGGTTATAATTAATATTACGATAGCCACAGTTCTTAGGGCTGTCATTATATAAGTCCATTTCTGGGATTCTTGCAACTTTTTTTCCTGCACATTAATCTCGTCATCATTAAAAACAATTTCTTTTACGACAACCCTATCGCCCCTGTCAGCGCTAAAACCAATGGCGCTTTTAATAATATCTTCTATACGCGTCATTTCATTGGCTTGTCTTTCAATATATTTGCCTTGCGCGTCAGTTAATTTTCTGATAAAAATCGCTGCGGACAATTTTGTAACATCACCCACATTCTGGACAATTTTTTGCACTTTATGGTCTATTTCGTATGTATTTTTTATTGTTTCCGACTGGTGTTGATTTTCTTCACCGGGTTGAGCCTCAACGTTTGATTTTTTATCGATATTTGCCGCCGCGCCGACTACCCCGCCTAATCCGCTTTTGCCGCTACTTTTTTCGGACGAGATGTGTTCGGTTCTCACTACAGCGCTTTCCGGATCAAAATTTTCCTCAGTAACCTCTATTTGTTCAAAATTCAAATCAGCGTTAACTCTCACAATCGCGCTGTTCATGCCTAAAACCGCTTCAAGCATAGACTGAACCTTGGTACTAAAATAACTCTCCACATTTTTCTGTAGGTCTAACTGGTTTGACGACAGTAAGTTATTTCCGTCAGGATCAGAATTTTTAGAAAGAATATTGCCGTACTGATCTATCATGGTAATATTTTTATAGTCAAGCCCTTCGACAGCGCATGCCGTTAAATAGCGTATTCCGTTAATCTGCTCTTTATCTAACACAGCCCCCGATTTTATTGTAAGAGCTATTGACGCAGTAGCTACTTTTTCATTCTCCGTAAACAATTCTTCGTGCGGGATTACTATATGAACCCGAGCGGAAACCACTTCTTCGAGATTACTTATCGTGCGGGCGATTTCGCCCTGCACAGCGCGCAGATAGTTCATTTTCTGCACAAAATCTGTTATTCCGAAATTTGTCCTGTCAAAAATTTCAAAACCAATTCCTTTACCTTGCGGAATACCTTCGCCGGCAAACTCTAATCTCAGTTCATACACCTGGTCGGTAGGGACATAAACGCTTCGCCCTCCGGCTTTTAGTTGATAAGGCACTTTCATGTCTCTCAATTTTTCGACTATTTCACTCGCGTCCGTTTGTTCAAGGCGGGCAAACAATAAAGCGTATTCAGGACGATGCGCCCAAAACAGCACTCCTATAAAAACACCGGCCGATATCAGAAACATCAAGACAAGAGATATGCGCTGATTAATACCGAGCTTTTTCCATAACTCTCTTATATAACCGATATACAATGTCAAATTGGGTTTCAAAACAATCTCCTGTTAAATAAATCATCTTATCAGCAATTTTAGTTAATTAAATACTTTATCAGCATTTTTTATACCAAACTAAAATGATTTATAAATATTTACAGTGTTTCATAAAAAAGATATTTCCGTAAATTCAATCGGGAATAAAACGGTTTAGTTTTACTGCTTCTTTAAAAAACAAAACATCCGGTTGACTGTTCTTAACACACTGCGGCTGTTTGAATTTCCTACAATTATAAATATATGGTGCAAAAGGATAAATAATATGAAAGATTATAGAGGTGTCTTCATCAACTGCTTATAAGCGGAAACAAGTTTGTTTCTTATTTCCATCATCAGTTTGAAAGTAATATCGGCTTCGTTCATCGCGATCATAACCTGATGGATATCTTTAACTTCACCGGTAGCTAATTTCTGGACTGATTGCTGGGCAGTATTCTGCATTGAGTTTACATCCTGAAACAAATTCTGCAAAACGCTCGAAAAGGAAGGAACGTTTTTATCTCTATGATTAATTTTTCCAAGCTGCCCTAATCCAGGCACTTCAGGCACTTTAAGTCCATTAATAGGTTGTATTGGATAAAAATCAGCCATAAAACAAAATCTCCGGTTTTATATTACTGTCCCAGTTCAAGGGCTTTATTAGCCATAGCTTTTGCGGCGTTAAAAGCCGCTATGTTCGCTTCATAGGCTCTAGAGGCTGTTATAATATCGACCATTTCCTCAACAGGGTTAACATTCGGGTATGCTACCATACCGTTTTCATCGGCATCAGGATGCGAAGGGTCAAATATTTTTCTTAACGGCTCTTTGCTGTCAACAATATCCATTACCTCAACTCCGTTGCCGGTTATATTGTCTTCATCGACAGCGTCGGATAAAATTTCCCTAAAAACAACCATTTTACGTATAAAAGGTTTACCACCAGGACCATGGGTAGTGTTAGCGTTAGCCAAATTATTAGAAATAACGTTCATTCGGGCACGCTCGGCGGACAATCCTGACGCGCTTATATCCATTCCGGCAAACATATCGCTCATAAATCAACTCCTTACTTATTGAAGACCTTTCATTGCTTCGCGAAGAGCGTTAAAACGGCGTCTCATAACCTGCATATACAATTTTTGTAAAATAACATTTTTGCTCATTGCACTTAATTCTTTATTTAAATCCACGTCATTACCGTCTCTTCTAACGATATTGGCTTGCGGTTCTAATATTTTCCCTTTCAACCCTGCCAATTCCTCCACGCCGTCAGGATCGGAAAGGGCTTTCTTTAACTCTTCGCCGAAAACAAGCTCTTTTGTTTTATAACCGGGTGTATTGACGTTAGCTATGTTATTGGCGATCAAACGGTGTTTTTCCGTGCCGAGATCAAGTATCTTCTTTAAAAAAAGATATGGTTTATCAGAAAATATTGACAACATATAAACACCTGAAAAAAGTTATAATTCTTATTTTCTATAAAAAAAAATTCCAAACCAACCGCTATAAACAAGCATAAAGCGTTCCATATTGATATATTATAAAAACAAGTTCAAATAGATAAAATAAATTAGACTAAGTGGTTAAAAAACAGGCATTTCATATTGGATAATAAAAATTATTTTGTTTCGTAAGATGTGAAACCCGAGGTTTTTCTGATTCTTAGCCGACCATGTTTAGTGGCTATAATCAAGGCTTCCATACCGGTAAAATTTTCGATAATTCCGCAGCCTTTTTCCTGGTCAATAACCATAAGGGCGGTTGCCCAGGCATCGGCATCGACTGCCTTGTCGGCTATCACGCTGACGCTGATATTCACTGTAACCGGATACCCGGTTTCAGGCGAAAAAATTTGAGGATAACTTTTGCCTTCTATAGTATAAAAGCGTTCATAATTGCCCGATGTTACAACTGATTTATCATTAATATACAAAATTTTTATCACTCTTTGTTTATTCAACGGATCGCGAACGCCCACGTGCCAATATTTTCTTTTCTTAGGTTGACCGTAACAATACAGGTCACCGCCGGCGTCAACGATACAGTTATCTATACCCGCTTTTTTAAAAACATCCACAACAGCATCTACAGCATAACCTTTAGCGAGAGCCGAAAGGGTAATTTCCACGTTATCGTCAAGATACTCTATTTCATGCGTTTTCGGATGAAGCACGACCTTTTTCCAGCCTATTTTATGAAGCACTTTAGCCACTTGCGATTTATCAGGCAACTTATTGTTGTCAGCGGCTTTTTGCCATAGCTCAAGCAAAGGTTTAACCGTTATGTCAAAAGCGCCTTCAGACTCTAAATAAACCTTATCCGCTGCAGTCAAAACATACCATAAATCATCGGATACCTTATATGTGCCGGGTTTTTTGCTTTTATTTAAAACGGATATCTCGCTGTCCTCTTTATAAATAGACATAGCGTTCTCAATATCTTCAACCCGTTTAAATGCGCCGCCCATAACCTTTTTCAAATAAGCGTCATTATGATAATATGTAGCAATAGAAATATAAGTGCCCATAGCCAAACGTGTTTCACGAACAAGCCCGATGCGTCCCCTGAAAAAATATCCCTTTACGAACACAATAAGAAACACCACCAATAAAGCTGTGATTATACCTATAAGGTTACGGGTAAAAAATTCTTTTTTTTCCAATATAAATCCCCTCTATTCAAGAAAAAAAGCGGTGTATTTCGCTAACATTAAAGCCGGTTTTGCCTCGCTTATTTTTTTATCGGATATTTTCTGCCATATTGCGTAATCGTCTTTAACATCGGCAACAAGAAAAATTTTTTTATCGCTGCTTATTTTTTCCATAACTTCATCTATTGAATGAAGCAATGTTACTTTTTTATCCGTATAAAAAATTAACGACGGAGTGCATGCGGCTTTATAGATATAAAGTTCATCAAAATCGTCAATATCATTTTTTACGGCTTGAACTAATTCAATCATAGGACGATTTAGGTCTAATGTCAAATAATCCGAGCTGAACATAATGTGTAAAGGCACAACAGCTGCTGCCGCAAGCAGAACAACCGCCTTTTTTCCGAAACCTTTGATCAATCCGAGAAACTCAGCTGTTATCAAAGCGAACGGCGGATAAACAGGCATAATGTACCAATGCAGTTTTGTGCCCGCTATACTGAACAGCAAAAAAATCGCACAAAACCAAATAACCAAAAATTTTACCAAATTATTTTTCTTGAAAAAATTTTTAAGACTATACAGCAAAGCGGCAATAAAAACGAAACTCCACGGTCGTGCCTTCTGAAGAATTGTTTTCAGGTAATAAAACAAGTTACCCCCGTGACCGGCAATACTGGTATTGACAGAATCGACCATCTTCGCTCCGAAAAAATGGTTAAAAAATATATATTTATAAGTAACATATTGTTCAATAAGCCCCGGAGCGCATAAACCTGCTGTAACCAAGAAACTTAACCACCAGTATTTGTTTTTTAAAATTTTTCTGTTCTGAGGAAGCATCAGAAAAATCAACTGAATTATAGGCGAAAACAGTCCTACCGTCCATTTAGTCAAGACAGCGAAAGCGGTAAATACGCCGGACAGCAAAAACCAGTACGATTTTTTTTGTCCTTTATAAAAACATAATAAAGATAATGTGATAAAACACGCCACAGGTACATCGAGGTGTCCCATTTTCGACATTTTCACAAAATGAGGGTTGCCCAACAAAATGAAACCTGCGAGCAATCCGGTAAAAAAAGATATTCTGCGCCATCCGAACAAGGTTATCACAGCAACGATTAACCATCCGCAGAACGCTGAAGAAAATCTCGCCTGCCACTGCCCCACACCGCAAAGTTGGTAGACCGCGCGAGTCGCCCAGATCATCAATGGCGGTTTATCTATCCACGGACGCCCGTTCCAGTATAGGTTGTACCAATCGTAGTGGTACAGGTTTTCTTTGGCGGTTTGAGCGTAAACCGATTCGTCCCAGTCTCTCAAACTTCCGTCAAGACCGTAGAAAAAAATAATTCCGCTGACCATAAGAAACAGCACAAAAATCAGACCTGATTTATTTTTGAAAAAAACAAATGTTTTATTGAGAAAAAAGTTCAAGATAAAAAAATCCTTTTTGTAAATCTGGTACGATAAAAAACAGCTAATCACTCTGCTGTCATTGCGAGCAAACATAGTTTGCGTGGCAATCTCAGTTAGTTTACCCATGAGATCGCCCCGTCGCTTCGCTCCTCGCGATGACGTTTTTAGTTTTAGCGAGCTCCAAAGTTTCATAAATTATAAATGACGTCATTTCGTATGTCCAACCATTTATATAATTTCTTGAAGAAAAAGGTTTATGAAGGGAAGAATACAAACAAAAAACTTAAAAAAATATTTTAGGTATATTTCATTGCTAAACTTTGTTGTATAGGTTCATTTAATCTTGTTTTTGAAATATTAACATATTCTTTAGAAACGTCAAATCCTATAACGATTAAGCTGTTTTGCGGCAACAAGAGTCGAACCACTTCCACAAAAAGGATCCACAACTAACTGCCCTTCAATAGTAGTCAACTCAATAAGAGCTTGCATTAAAGTTACTGGTTTCTGAGTAGGATGTTGACCAGATTCATTAGGCAAAAAGCCAC
This sequence comes from bacterium, assembly GCA_021161885.1. GTDB lineage: Bacteria > Auribacterota > Auribacteria > Auribacterales > Auribacteraceae > JAGGZS01. The sequence goes on along the minus strand of JAGGZS010000232.1, from coordinate 1,635 downwards.
ATCTCAAAATATTTTCCGGTATATTAGAATAATTTAATAAAGCATCTTCGTTAAATGCTCCGACATTGTGTTCTAATACATTATCAGCAATAGTGCCCCCAATTTTATATGGCTTAACAAACCATAAAATTGGTTCAAAAGATGGCTTAAGGTTACCGACACGCCAACCTCCCCATCTTTTTGCAGAATATTCGTCTCCTCTACGTTCATATATTAGACTAATTCTTTGGGCCCTATGTGGTGCGCGTTCTCTAATCCATGCTAAAATATCTTTTAAGTTAAATCCTGCATCTTCTAAGGCAACAATACATCTATGTGAAAATCGTCTTCCTGCAAAAACTATTGCTGAACCACCTGGTTTAAGTATTCTAAACCAATCCTTTGCCCACAAAGAACACCATTGATAGTATTGTTTAGGAATTTCCCTATCTGCTTCCGACCAACCGTTAATAGGTTTTCCTCTATTTTTAAAAACTGCTCCTGCCCTTGCCTGTGCAGGACTTTTACCTAAATATGCAGAATTTTTATTATCATGCAAGATATCCCATTCTTCAGCTCCAATTCCATACGGTATATCGCTCAAAATCAAATGGGCACCATCATTCCGCATATCTTTAACAGCTTCAATGCAATCATATAAATACACTTTATTTTTTTCAAAAGCCATATCAATATCCCAGTGATAAAATACCATTAGTCTTTACAGAATTTATTTTTTTAATTCTGTTGTCAATTTTACTCAATCTCATTACTTCTTTAATCGCTTCCTCTCTTTTTAATTTCATAATTCTTTCTCGTTCAGAAGCTAAATAATGCAAGGAATCCTCTTTAGCAAGATAAATAGACTCAGCAGATGCTTGTTTTTCCTCAATCCAAATATCTCTAATAATTGGATCAAATTCAAGGATTGAACTATTAATCATTTGCCAATAAGAAGGTGAATCTTTTGATGGGTTAAGAGCATCTAACGATTTAAAAACAGTATGTAACAATTTTATCGTTTGATCTATTCCAGAAATTTTAGCGTACCTAATAAAAACGACAAGATGAGTATAGGTTAAAATTAATACCGCCCTAATTGAAGACTGATAATATATCTGACTAACTCGTGATGGAAGCTGATAAACAGGACATATAACCGTGGCATATGGTTTCCCTTTCTTCCAATTATCCATAGCCTGAATTTTAATATCTTTTTGATTTTTTGCAGTGCGACTGAGACGAAAGGCTTTTGCGTCTGCAACAAAGCTATATTCCTGTGTTACACATTCAACATCTGCTGTATCAGCACGTTCCTTGAGGACAATACTTGTTATTCCCATTTCAGAAAAGCCCTTTGCTATAAGTACATCTGTATATTTAGAATACAGCTTTTCTTCACTTGTACCATGTCCGTATTTTTCAGGAATAGCACCACATAGTCGTAAGTGCCCTATTAAAGGATTTATTCCCTTTTTATCTATTTCATCAGAAATTTCTTGTTCAATACGTTCAGAATCAGCTCCAAAATTATCACTTAACAATATAATTTCTTTAATCCAATAATTTCTATTGTCGACTTGAGTTTGCTGAATTACCTCTAATTTCATTTTCCCTTGTAAAATTTTATATTTCTAATCATTGATGATGATAGAT
>JAGGZS010000332.1 GCA_021161885.1 bacterium | reverse complement strand
TTTACGTGGGAGTTGATGAAAAAATGTTTATCGGAGAGTACCGCTATTCAATAGATAATAAAGGACGGGTAGTTTTGCCTCCTGATTTCCGTGCTTTGCTGAAAGGAAAAATTTTTATCATCAAAGGATTTGAAAAATGCCTGTTTGTTTATGATGAAGATGAATGGGATGTCCAGAAAAAAAGATATTCAGGGTTAAGTGATTTTGCGGAAAAAGCCAGAAAACTTAAACGCTTGATTTTTTCAGGGATGATAGAAGGGACCCCCGATAAACAGGGGAGAGTTAAGATATCACAGCCACTGCTTCAATACGCGGGTATTAATAAGGAAGTGGTGGTAGTCGGGGTCAACAATAAAATAGAAATATGGGCTAAAGAGAACTGGAATAAGTTTCTTGATGATAATGAAGATCAAATTGAGTTGCTTGCTGAAGAATTAGATGCGAAATTTCAGGAGCAGGATTAATATGGAAAAAATAGAGCATATTCCTGTGTTAAAAGATCAGGTTATGGAGTATCTGACAAACGCGTTGCCTGATAACCCGGTTGTACTTGACTGTACGGTTGGTTTTGGCGGTCATTCAGAAGAATTTGCAAAAGCCGTTAGATTGAAAAAAGGGTTGTTGATTGCTGTTGATGTTGATGAAACCGCTTTGTCTAAAGCCGAACAGCGGTTAAGAAAGTATAAGAAAAATATAAAGTTTGTAGTAGGGAATTTTTTTAATATCAAAGAGATACTTGAATCCGAAGGTATTGATAAGGTGAATGCTTTATTAGCTGATTTAGGTGTCTCATCTATGCAGCTTGATAATCCTGAGAGGGGTTTTTCGTTTACTGATTCCGGTCCTCTTGATATGCGAATGGGTAAATCAATAGTGAAAACCGCTAAGGATATAGTAAATACCTATACTTTTGATGAGCTTTACGATGTTATTAAAGAATACGGCGAAGAACGGTGGACTAAAAGAATTGCTCAAAGAATAATATCAGCGAGAGAAAATAAAAGTATTGAAACAACCGGCGAACTGGAAGAAATAGTTTTTCGGGCTATTCCTGTAAGATTTAGAAAAAATAGGCGAATTCATCCTGCCACAAGGACATTTCAGGCTTTACGAATGGAAACAAACGATGAGCTTGCCTCTCTTGAATTATTATTAAATGTTATACCTGATATTCTTGTTCAAGGCGCAAGGGCGGCAATAATAAGTTTTCATTCTCTGGAAGACAGAATGGTTAAACTGGCTTTTCGTGAAATGAGAAAAGCCGGGCATATAGATATTATTACCAAAAAACCGATTGTAGCGGATGAAGAAGAAATCAGTAAAAATAAACGGTCGCGAAGCGCTAAGATGCGCGTAGCGGAAAAAAGATAATTTGTTGAGGGATGTTGTGAGAAAAGAAAACAAGTTTAGTTTATTAAGATTTGTATCAACTTTTATTGCCGCGGCATCTATCAGTGTATTGTTTGCGTTGGTGTTTGTGTGGCAGAAAAATCAGCAGGTTAAAATCGGGTATAGGATAAACTTAGTTAATCAAGATATAATTAAAGTTGACGAAGATATCCGCCAGTTATCTTCTAAAATACAGAAGTTAAAGTCGCCTGAAATAGTTTTAAAAAGGCTTCAGGGCGATTTCAGTATAACTTCAAGCGATAACATAGTCCATTTGTATAAACTTGAAAAGGCATCGTCATTATTATGTATGCCTGTGATTAAAAATGATTTCGCCGATCACAATAGAAGTTTGTGGCAAATAGTGAAAGGATTTTTTATCAAAGATAAACTTAATAATCAGCTACTTGTAAAAAGGTAATTACACGACAATAAAATGTAGGCGACAAAAATGGAATTGATTATTATCGCGGGTATATATGTTTTTTTCACAATAAGCGCCAGTTTATTTATTTTCGCGATAAGCGCCGGCAGCGGCAGCCGTTAAATCTTTTTTAATAGAAAGAAAGGTAATGATTCGAAAATCACGAATTAATCTAAAAATTATTATTATCGGAAGTTTTTTTTGCCTTTGTTTTTTAACGATAATAACTCGCCTTTTTTATCTTCAGCAGCTAAAAAAAGATAATTTTACACAGCTTGCGAATAATCAGCATATAAGGAAACTGAAAATCTCGCCTAAACGAGGTGAGATAAGAGACCGCAACGGTGTTCCGTTCGCGATAAATGTTGAGGTGGATTCACTTTTCGCTGACCCGAGAAAAGTGGAAGACCCCTATCTTTGCGCTTACCATTTGGCATCTTATTTTGGAATTGATGAGAAAAAAGCGTATAAAAAATTAACCAGTAATCGATCTTTTGTATGGCTTAAACGCAAAGTAGATAAAGATAAAACAGCAGAGTTTAAGAAACTTGGATTAAAAGGGATATATTATAAACAGGAAGTAAAACGGGTTTATCCCAAAAATGAGATTTTAAGCCATGTAATCGGTTTTGTAGGTATAGACGGCGAAGGGCTGGAGGGGTTGGAAAAGTATATGGATAACGAGCTGTCAGGTGAATACGGCTGGAGAATTATAAGCAAAGACGCAAAACGGCGTGAAGTATGGCATTGTATGCCGCTTGAAAAACCGGCTGTTGACGGTTGCTCCATAGAATTGACAATAGACCAAATGATCCAATATATTGCGGAATCTGAACTTGAGAAAGCGTTTTTAAAATATCAGCCTATCTGGGGCGGAATAGTGGTTATGAAACCTCGCACGGGTGAGATTTTAGCAATGGCGACTCGTCCTACCTATAACCCGAATAGGTTCGGGGATTATCCGGCGGAATACAGGCGAAACAGAGTTGTTACCGATATTTTTGAGCCCGGTTCAATTTTTAAGACTATTTCATGCGCATCGTCGCTAAATGAAGGAGCAGTAAAATTTTCGGATGTTTTTTATTGCGAAAAAGGAGCATATAGAATATACGGGCATACTCTTCATGATTGCCATCATTATGAATATTTGAGTTTTCCTCAGATAATAGCTGTTTCAAGCAATATAGGAACATCAAAGATCGCAATGAATCTTGGACGCAAAAAACTTTATAACTATATTAGTATGTTTGATTTTGGTAAAAAGCCAGGGTTGTTGCTCAACGGAGAGGCATCAGGCATTTTCAGGCCGTTAAAGTCGTGGTCTAAATTGTCTATCGTGTGTATCCCGATGGGACAGGAAATTTCTGTGTCAGCGGTTCAGATGTTAAAAGCGGTTTCGGCTTTGGCAAATGACGGATGGTTAATGAAACCTTATTTTGTGAAAAATATTATATCACCCGATGGGAAAATAAAAAAATCTTTTGGAAAAGAACCAATCAGGCAGGTTATTTCTCCAAAAACCGCTAAGGTGATGAATGAAGCGCTTAAAATGGTTTGCCGCAGAGGCGGCACGGGCATTAACGCGGCGCTTGACGAATATACAGTCGCTGGAAAAACCGGAACCGCGCAAAAAGTTATAAACGGCAGGTATTCCGATACTAATTATGTAGGCTCTTTTGTTGGATATGCGCCTGCGGATATGCCTGAAATATCTATAATTGTTGTTATGGATGATTGTAAAGGACAATATTACGGCGGTATAGTGGCGGCACCGGTATTCAGGGAAGTAGCAAGAAAAGTACTTAAATATTTAGAAATTCCTCCGGAGAATGAGAGAATGCCAGTGTCGAAAAATATAAATTCAGGAGGTGTGAACCATGATAACTCTTAGAGATGTATTAAAGAATGTTGAGCACCGAAACGTTATTGGAAATATAGATATTCAGGTTCAGGGAATTACATCCGATTCACGAAAAGTAAGGAAAAATTTTATTTTTGCGGCTGTAAAAGGCAATAGGTTCAACGGATACGATTTTATACAGGAAGCATTGGGCAGGGGCGCTAACGTTATTGTATCTGAAGATTATATGGATTTAATTGATGGATGCGCATGGGTTGAGGTTGATGACGCCCGTATTGCTCTCGCCTTGTTTGCGAACAGTTTTTACGGCAACTCATCGGCAAAACTAAATGTTATCGGAATAACAGGCACTAACGGCAAGACTACCGTCTCCCATATGATTGAAGCAGTTGCAAAAAAAACCGGACAGATTACAGGGTTAATGGGCACAATCGAATACAGATTCACGGATTATTTTTATCGGGCTAATATGACTACTCCAGAGGCTCCGTTCATTCATTATTTATTATCTAAAATGGTTGATGAGAGTGTTGATACAGTGATAATGGAGGTTTCATCGCACGCCTTAAAACAGAACAGGGTTGAAGCAGTCGATTTTGATATAGGCGTTTTTACCAATTTAACAAGTGAACATCTTGATTACCATCAAAGCATACAAGATTATCTTGACTGCAAAACAAAACTTTTTAGCCAGATAAACCGGAGCAAAAACAAGCTGGCGGGAGCGGTCATTAACACTGACGATCCGTGCGGACGATATATTTGCGATAAAATACAAAAACGAACCATAACCTACGGTATAGATTATCCAGCCGATTTAACTGCCTCTGATATATTAATTGATTTAAACGGCTCTACTTTTACGATGAATTATAACGGTAAAAAAACATTGTTTGAACTTAAACTTATTGGCCGGCATAACATTTATAATGCCTTAGCGTGTATTGGCGCAGGCATTCAGATGGGATTTGCGGTAGATGATATTAGAAATGCGTTAGTCAATTTTAACGGCGTGCCCGGACGTCTTCAGAAAATAACTACATCCCAGCCTTACACGGTTTATGTTGATTACGCGCATACTGAAGACGCGCTCCGCCAAACCTTAAGGACGTTAAGAAACGTCCATAAAGGTAAAATAAATGTGGTATTTGGATGCGGAGGCAACAGGGACGCTCTGAAACGTCCTGTTATGGGCGAGGTAGCTTGTAAATACGCCGATTTTTCTGTCTTAACATCCGATAACCCAAGAGACGAAGACCCTATGCGGATTATTAAAGATATTGAAAAAGGGTTTTGGAAAAATAACTATAAGGTTATCTCTGATAGGCGTGAAGCTATAAATTACGGGATCGTTAATTGTAATCCTGAAGATGTTCTTTTAATAGCCGGCAAAGGGCATGAAAAGTATCAGATTATCGGTAATTGCGTGTTTAGTTTTAATGACGCGCAAGTGGCTAAAAGTTTTTTATATGAGAACAATTACACAGCTTTATAAATATGGAAAAACTAACTGTTCGGGAGATTATTAAGGCAACATCAGGTACTTTAATAAATAAAGGAGCCGCCGCGGAAGTTTCTGCTGTTTCCACGGATACCCGATCGGCTGCTGAAAACGATCTTTTTATAGCTTTAAAAGGTGAACGCTATGACGCCCATAATTTTCTGCATCAGGCTTTTGAGAAAAAATGCGGGGCGGTTGTCGTATCTAATCTTAATATACGTATTCCTGAAAATGTTACAGCCATAGCTGTAGATGATACCTTGAAGGCGTTAGGCGATATAGCTGGTTATTATCGAAAAAAAATGGGGTATAAGGTAATAGCTGTAACAGGCAGTAACGGCAAGACAACCACAAAAGATATTATAGGCTCAATATTGCAGAATTTTGTTGAGGCAACAGTTACTAAAGGTACTGAAAATAATCTTGTTGGCGTTCCTTTGACGATTTTATCGGCGGACAGTTCAAAAAAGGTTCTTGTGCTTGAATTGGGCATAAATCATTTTGGGGAGATGGATAGCTTAGGCGCCATAACTCAACCAGACATTGTTATAGTTACCAATATTTTGGCTTCACATATTGAGTTTTTAAATGATGAATACGGGGTTTTTAAAGCTAAATCCGAGATATGCGCGTATCTTACTAATCAAAGCAAATTGATTTTAAACAGGCAAAATAAGTATTTTGCTCAATATCAGGAAAAAGCCCCTTGCTCTATTGTATCTTTCGGCTGTGATATTGAATCTGATTATAAGGCAGTTAACATAAAATGTTCAGGCAATTCGGTTGAGTTTGATTTATCTATAAGGAAAAAAAACAGGGGTAAAGTCAGGATACCTGTTAAGGGTGAACATAATGTTCTGAATTTTTTGTCTGCCGTTGCTGCAATTGAAATGTCGGGGTTTAAGTGGGAAGATATAGAAAAAAATATAGGCGCATTGGTTACGCCTCAGATGCGTCTTGAGACTATAAAGATAGATGGTTTTTTTGTGATAAATGATGCTTATAACGCTAATCCGTGTTCAACAGAAATAGCTGTTAATGAATTAGCAGGGTTTGAGACAGCCGGAAAAAAAATAATGGTTTTCGCTAATATGCTGGAGTTGGGAGAAAAAAGCGAGTATTATCATCGTCAAATAGGGAAAAAGGTTGAGCAAAGCAATATAGATGTATTTATTACTGTTGGGTATATGGCTGAATTTGCGGGACTGGAAATAAAAAAGGAATTTCTGCAGGTTTATTCTATTGATAATGTTGACAGTCTTTTTCCTGTATTAAACGATGTTATCGCTAAAAATGATGTTGTGCTCCTTAAAGGATCGCGCGGTAATAAATTGGAAAAGGTCATCTCGCAGTTGAGGAATTATTATAGCAAAGAGGGTGTTGTGTAGAAAATGTTTTATAATTTATTATATCCGTTTAAAGATATATTTTTTGGGTTTAATGTTTTTAGGTATATAACGTTTAGAGCGGCTTTTGCGGCTATTACGTCTGTCATATTAAGTATTGTTTTAGGTCCGTATGTGATTAAAAAGTTGTACCAGCTTAAAATAGGGCAGGAAATCCGTAAAGACGAGTGTTTGCCTTTGTACGCAAAACATCATACTAAAAAAGGTACGCCGACAATGGGCGGTATGCTTATTTTGTTATCGATAGTTATACCTACATTGTTATGGGCGGACATTACAAATGAACATATTATAATTGCCGTGATAGTAACGGTGTACTTGGGAATGCTTGGTTTCTGGGATGATTATCTGAAAACAGCGAGGAAAAATACAAAGGGTGTATCCGCGAGAGGCAAAATATCGGCTCAGGTGATTTTAGGTCTTGCTGTGGGGGGGTATTTGTTTTTTCTGTCATCTAATAAAGAGTTTGCGCATCAGCTTTATATTCCGTTTGTTAAGTCTGCGGTTGTAAATAATATGGGCATATTTACGGTTTTGTTTACTATGCTGGTTATAGTGGGCTCGTCTAACGCTGTTAATTTGACTGACGGATTAGATGGATTGGCTATCGGATGTGTTATTTCGGCCTCGCTTGCGTATTTGTTTATATCGTATGTTACGGGTAACGCATTGTTTGCTAAATATCTGCAGATACCATACATCCCCGGATGCGGGGAACTGGCTGTTTTTTGCGCTTCTATTGCCGGAGCGGGACTTGGTTTTTTATGGTACAACGCTTATCCTGCCCAGGTTTTTATGGGCGATACAGGGTCGTTGGCTTTAGGCGGGGCAATGGGCGTTGTGGCTATCGCTACTAAACATGAATTATTGCTTCTGATTGTGGGGGGCGTGTTTGTAATGGAGGCGTTATCTGTTATAATTCAGGTCGTATCGTTTAAGTTACGTAAAAAAAGGGTATTTTTGATGTCGCCGATACATCATCATTTTGAAATGAAAGGCTGGCATGAACCCAAAATAACAATCAGGTTTTGGATAGTTGCCATTATTTGCGCTTTAGTTGGTTTGGCATCGTTAAAGTTAAGGTAATTAAATGGATACTAAATTAAAAAAATATATTGTTTTGGGATATGGAATAAGCGGTCAAGCAGCGGCGAGGTTGTGTTTATCCAGAAAAATTTCTTTTTGTATAATGGAACAGGATATATCCCGCCTGCCGTCCGGCGATAAACAAAGGTTACAGGATGCAGGTGTCTCTATTTATGATGATAAAATGGATATCAGCGCATTTAACCAATACGATTATGAAGCTGTAATCACCAGTCCGGGAGTTAATCCGTCCCATAATATTATTAAATGGGCTGACCGTAACGGGATCAATGTGATAAGCGAGATGGAATTTGCTTTTCAGTTTTTAAAAAATAAGAAAATAGGCGTAACTGGAACTAACGGTAAAACAACCGCTGTAACACTTTTAAATGAAATTTTTAATAATGCCGGAAAAAAATCTGTTGAAGCCGGAAATATAGGTACGGCGTTATCGGATATCGCTATAGACGATAATCAGCCTGAAATAACAGTAATGGAGCTTAGCTCTTATCAGCTTGAGCGGTTCTGCGGTTGTTTGCTTGACGTAGCGGTAATGACGAATGTGTCATCAGATCATTGTGAGCGGTATGATAGTTTTAACGATTATGTTAAAGCGAAATTAAATATTGAAACCAATTTAAAGCCCGGAGCTTTTTTTATCTGTCGCGAAGCAGATTGCCTACTTTATCTTGAGATACAAAATAAAAATTCAATTCCAGATAATTGGTGTTTAATCGATAGAAAATCAGGTTCACCAAACAATTTTTACGCCGATGAAAACGGGTTATGGTTTAAAGATAATTCGGACTGGAAACTTTTGGTTGATAAAAATGAATTTCAAATTGTCGGAGCGCATATGTTTACTAATTGCGCCATGGCGGCTCAGGCGGCATATTTCTGTGCGGTAGATATCATCACTATTAAAGACACGATAACAAATTTTAAAGGATTGGAACATCGCCTTGAAAAAGTTGAATCGGTTAACGGAGTAACGTTTTTTAACGATTCTAAAGCCACAAATATTGACGCTGTGATTAAAGCAATATGCAATTTTGACGAAAAAATAGTCTTGATTTTAGGCGGACAGGATAAAGGAAGCGATCTTACGGAATTAAAAAAAGTTATTGGCGAAAAGGTAAGAACAGTAGTATTGATAGGCGAATCAACCGTTTTATATGAAAAAATTTTTTCTGATTGTGTAAAAATTATAAAGGCGGATAATATGGAAGAAGCTGTATTAAAAGCATATAATCATACCGCCCCTGGAAATATTGTGCTGCTGTCTCCCGCATGCGCGAGTTTTGATATGTATGATAATTTTGAGCATCGGGGCAGAGAGTTTAAAAAAGCCGTTAAAAAATTACAACAGTTGAGTTTTCATAACTAAAAAAACAAAAAACCAATTCACAAGGAGATTGTTATGGACAGAAGGAAACGGGAAATTTTTGTTGGTCATCTTAGCGTATTATTAATAGTGGTTTTTCTTAGCGGATGCGGCTCAAACATACGGACTGTCTCCCATAAACCGCGCATAAAAGACAGTTTTGCCCGCGTGACAATGCCTCAACCTTTTTATACGCCTCGCCAGCCTGCAGTCAAAGCGCTCAGTAATATGCCGTCGCGCGACATTGAAAAAACTATGCCTGTATTGAATGATAAAATCGGCAGGACAAATTATACCACCCATTTTGTTTCAAAAGGGGAAACATTGTATTCAATCGGCAAAAAATACAATGTTTCATATTATGAGCTTGCTTCGCTTAACAATATTTCTGATGTGAATGACATAAAAGTAGGTCAGAGACTGCGTGTGCCCGGCACGCACAAACAACAGCGCAAAAGCATTTATACAGCTTCAAGACCTAAAAAATCCGAATATAGCAAAACGGTTGTCAAGAAAGAAACTAAAAGTTATAAACCTGTTGCCGTGTCTGCGGTAAGGCAAACTACAACATATGCTATCCATGTGGTCCAGCAGGGCGAAACATTGTATAATATAGCTAAAAAATATGATGTTCGCAAAAAAGATATTTGTTCTATTAACGGAATAAGTGACAATGTTGTTTTGCGACAAGGGCAGCGCATAAAAATACCGGTTGAATAATAAAGAATATGAAAAAAGTGTTATCCGTATTAATCTTGGCTATCTCTATTCTTGTAGCTGTAAGCATAGTTATGATTTACAGCACAAGCGGTATTCTTGCCCAGGATAAATTCGGTAATGAGAATTATTTTTTAGTTAAGCAGTTAATATGGCTCCTGTTAAGTTTTTGCGCGTTTTTGTTTTTTTCGTATTGTCCGTTTAGGATATTCAAACCGCTGTCGTTGTTTTTTATATTAACATCGATTGTTTTGTTGTCTATGACTATGTTAGGGTCTTTTTCCCATACGGCAGGAGGAGCGACAAGATGGATTGTATTAGGACCTATACGGTTCCAGCCGTCTGAATTCGCTAAACTTGCCGTGATAATATATCTTGCTGATGTGTTATCGAGAAAACAGGACAAAATAAAGGAATTTTTTAAGAGCCTTTTTTTTCCGTCATTACTTATTGGGTTTGTTTTATTTCTTGTTTTACAGCAGCCTGATTTAGGCACAACGGTACTTCTGGCGATAATAGCTTTATTTGTTTATTTAATAGCGGGCATGAAGCTGACTTATTTTTTCCTGTTTGTAATTAATGGCTGTGTAATGCTTGTTTTTCTTATTAAAATGTTTCCTTATAGATTGAAACGTATATCGGCGTTTCTTGATCCGTTTAAAGACCCGAAGGGCAGCGGTTTTCAGATTATTCAGTCGTTTATCGCTTTGGGCTCGGGCGGGTTAAACGGCGTGGGGCTTGGACAGGGTAAACAGAAACTTTTTTATCTTCCCGAAGCGCATACTGATTTTATATTCGCTATTATCGGTGAAGAGCTTGGATTCATCGGTACGGCAGGCATTGTGTTGTTATTCTTGACTTTCTGCGTATGCGGGATAATGGTTGCGTATAAGTGTAAAGATCAATTTGGAAAACTCCTTGTGATAGGATTTACATTAATGATAAGCGCGCAGGCTCTTATTAATATGTGCGTTGTTACCGGCCTGATGCCTACGAAAGGCATTTCCTTGCCGTTTGTAAGTTTTGGAGGTTCTAACTTATTGGTTAATTTCATAGCGGTTGGAATTATCGTTAATGTGGGTTTAAATGGTAATAATCGTGTTGAAAGCAACATCATAAAAAAGCGTAAACCCAGAAAAGATACTATAAGGTATAAATATAAAAGGTTAGCGAGTGCGTAAATGAAAGTGGCAATTGCCGCAGGCGGAACAGGCGGTCATGTTTTTCCTGCAATAGGGTTTTGTGAAGCTTTGCAAAGATGGGATAAAAATATAAATGTGTTTTTTATCACATCTTTTAGGGATGCCGGTTATTGCAGTGAATGGCCGGCTCGTTGTTATTATCTGCGAGCGGCTGGGTTACCGCGTAAATTATCGTTCAAATTTATAAGTTTTTGTTTTTATTTGATAAAAAATATTTTTAGCTCTTTAATAATAATTTTTAAGGAAAAACCTGATTTTATTATCGGGTTCGGAGGATATGTCTCATTCGCACCGTTAGTTGCCGGGATTTTATTGAGGAAAACTATTATAATTCATGAACAAAACAGCGTACCCGGTTTGGTAAATAGAAAAATATCTAAATTTTCCGAAAAAATTTTTGTGGGTTTAAAGGGAAATGATATATATTGGCGTCATGAAACGATGAAAAAAATTTCGCGAGTGGGAGTTCCTATTAGAAATTCCGCTCGTGTAGACGGGAACAAGAAAAATATTATATTTGCCGATGAAAAATTCACGGTATTAATCATCGGTGGAAGCCAGGGAGCATTAATTTTTAATAGATGGATGCCTGAGGTTTTATTAAATTTAGAAGATTTAAAATCAAAGATAAGG
>JAGGZS010000282.1 GCA_021161885.1 bacterium | reverse complement strand
ATTTTTATCCTTTCTTTTAATCCGCATTATAACAAATTTAACACTCTTTTTTATATGATTTTATTTCGCAACACTCCCAATGAATAAAAAGTACACACTTCTTGTTGCATGACCGAGATATTCAGCCAGAAAAAGTTAAGTTGACTTTTCCTTTTCTTCAATGATAATATAGTTTAGAAAAATTTATAGCAAAAAAAATCGGGGGATTAAACTTTGACGCTCCAATTTGAACAGATTCAAAAACAAACCCAACAGTTAATAATGACACCGCAAATGAAGCAGGCTATTCAGCTGCTCCAATTGCCGTTAATGGAACTGCGTAATGTAATAGATCAGGAAATGGTAACAAACCCTGTTCTTGAAGAAGATGTTTCAGAGATAAAACCGCAGGATACGGCTTCGGAACCTGACGACGCCAAAGAAGATCATCAAAAAGAAGAAGAGCTTGATTTTAAAGAAGAATTCGACCGGTTATCCAAAATAGACGATGAATGGCGCGATTATTTTCGGCAGAGCGGTTCGTATAGAAAATATTCACAAGAAGATGAAGAACGGCGGCAGTATCTTGAAAATTCCATAACACGCACCGAAACCCTGCAGGATCATTTGTTAGCCCAATTAAACATTATGGCAGGGACAGAGCAGGAAAAAGAAATAGGTGTTTTCATTATAGGCAATATCGATGATAACGGTTACTTTAAAAGCCCTGTCGATGAAGTAGCTATGCAGATGAATCAGCCTGTAGAAGATGTTGATAAGGCGCTTAGGTTAATACAGAATTTTCATCCGCTTGGAGTCGGGGCGAGAACATTGCGTGAATGTTTGCTTCTGCAAATACAGCGCCTGGATAAAGCAGGTTCACTTGCCGAGAAAATAGTTGAGCTTTATTTAGACGACCTTGCTAAAAAAAGATATGTTCAAATCGCTAAAAAACTTAAAACCACAGCACAGCAAATTCAAAAAGAAGCCGAGTTTATAGCTACTCTTGAACCTAAACCAGGGCGTATGTTTGTTACTGACGCAACACAATACGTTCTTCCCGATGTCATCTTAGAAAAAGTGGACGGCGAATATAAAATTATTCTTAACGACGATAAAATTCCCCACTTAAGAATAAGCAGCGTATATAAAGACTTGATGTCAAAAGATGATGTAGAACAAAAAACAAAAGATTACATAAAAGAAAAAATAAAATCAGGCAAATGGTTATTGAAAAATATTCATCAGCGACAGCAAACAATATATAATATCGCAAATGAAATTGTAATGCGCCAGCGCAGGTTTTTTGATGAAGGAATAGCTTATCTCAAACCGATGACAATGCAAGTAATTGCCACCGCTCTCGGATTGCACGAATCTACAGTAAGCAGGGCTATAAGCGGTAAATATATACAGACTCCGCGCGGCATAGTCCAGATGAAATATTTTTTTACTACGCCTATTTCAACTGATTCAGGAAGAGCAACTTCCGCCACAACAGTAAAAGACTGTATCCATGAAATTATCAAAAACGAAGATTCCCGTAAACCTTTAAGCGACAGTAAAATTATTGATCTGCTTAAAAAAGAGGGGATTAATCTTGCGCGCAGGACTGTGGCAAAATACAGGAAAGAAATGAGTATTCTTCCCGCAAACCTCAGGAAAAAGTATTAATGAGTATGTCGGATTAAGTGTGTAAACGGCATTTTTCATAACAACTCGTCAAACGTAAACCTGTCCGCAAATAGTATGGCAAACTGATTCAATTCCTGTTTCTATTGTCTATCTTTTGATATATTTTTCAAGCGTACATGGCATGGGGTTGTTGCAAAACTATAGGAAAAATTTTTAAATTTCTGAAAAGTTGATTGATTTTTCGAAAATCATGTTTTTAGGGTATATATTTTTGTTCTAAACCGGTTTTTGCACAGAAATTTCCTGCAAGTAGACAGACCTGTCCGCCGGGAGCTTACGCCTCCAAACAAAGCGGCGGTGAATCAAGACGAATCAATCTTTTTACATTAAACACTATCGCCTCTAAAAATGCCTGCATTTGAACTTTCACTAATCCTTTGTACCTTGCGCGTTCGAGCTTTTTCGAGAACACCTTCTCCTATGGAGATCAAAGCGAACTTATCCAGCGATCCTTATCCTTATTTTCACCCTTCATGTTTATTTTTTTTATAGCTCCGCTGTGACAACCTTTTATACACATGATTTTTGTGCTTTATTCAAACAATAACCTTTATCGGCAAAAACCATTCCCTCAGCTGGACAGATATGCTCTAACCCATTCTCATCAGATGCATTAGCGGGAGTTATAGCTGTCTTTTTGATAACCCCTGACCCCATATCTACACTGGTATGTCTTTTATAGCCGTACCAAAATTTACTTTTTCCTTTACATCCAAACCGCGCGGCTTTATCCGGCTTTTATCGCTTTATCTCGTTGACTTCAGGTCGTTTGTTTTGTTATCACAGCTGAAGAATCTACAAAAGTAAAAACATTTCTCATTATTCTTTTATCCTGCGCTTTGCTGTTTATTTTTCTGAATATTTTACCGATACGAGCTGTAGCGATGACCTTGCGTATCCGGCCAAAACAGGCATTTTATCCCGACTTCGACTCCATAACCATTTCGACCGGTATTTTTTATATCTCTTTATTTCGCAACAGTCCCATCAAAGACAGTAAAATCGTCGAATTGCAAGGCATAGTCAGGACTTCAAGTTTCAAAGTTAAAGACAAAACTAACTACAATACAGAAGTTTTGGTGAATAAATATTCGTTACATGGAAAATATTATCTCGGATATGTCAATCTGATTTACGGGAGCGGGAACTCATCTTTTTTACTTGTTAATTTGGGAACGAGTTTAGGTGGGTTTTTCTGCTCCTTGATTTTATTCCGCAAAACAAAAACAATAAAACCAACAGGAATAACTCGGAATAAAATACCGGAATAAAATTATAATTCTTCAGATAAGATTTTTTTAGCTTCTCTTAAATTAATTTTTGCCCTGTGTCCGTGTTTTTCCAAAAGATGCAGTAAATTATTGCCATTAATAAGGGATAATGGTTTATCTTTTGCAAATTTATATGCGTCTGGTCCATAATTAGATGTTGTTACTAAAATTCCTTTCATAGCACCTTCATTTAAAACGGTACCGTATAAATCTCTTACTGCAGAAACACCGACAACATTAGTGTATCTTTTTGCTTGAATAACTATTTTTCCACCTTTAATAGGATCAGAATCAAACGCAATGGCATCAACTCCACCGTCTCTACTTGCTCTTGTTACCTTTACCTCTCCACCGGAAGAAGCATATTCTTTTTCAAATAACTCCCTTATAAGATGCTCAAAATCTTGCCAGTCCATTGCGGCCAGATTTTGCTGATCATCAAGACTATTTGCGACATCATAAGAAACGGTAAAACGTTTATCTTTTTTGTTTATATTTAAAATAGGAGCGATAGCAACGAGTCCATGTAGATTAGCACTTCCGACTCCTCTTAATTTTCGAAAACATTCTTTTGGGTCAACTAGTTCTAAGTTAATCGACATAATTTCTTCACGATCAATTTGAATTGAAAGAATACAGGGATTTATATAGTGTCCTGTTCCTTTATCTATAGACTTTACTTTTCCATTGAAAACAATTGCCTTTACGGCTTTTTTTGTATCCGCACTAAAAATATCGCTAATTGTTTTTAAAACTATTTGGTAAAGAACATCATCATAAAACTTTTTCTGATCAGTGTTAGAAAAGTACATTTCCTTGAAAGTATTACTTCTCTGAATGTATTTTAACTCTTTTAAAACCGGCATTTCTTCGGGTGCTGGAAGTTGATAGTCAATAATTAAAATTTTATTTTCCGGTATAAAAAATAATTCAAATTCTTTATTGTGTAATTCTAAAAAATTACCTTTAAAAAAAGATTTTAGGATTAGATTTAAATAGATTTCTATATCCTTTTTACCAGCAGTGTTGTCCAAGTAATTCAAGAATATTTTTGGGGCGTTTTCTCGCTTCTTATAAAATAACCGTTCTTTTTCATGCCAATCATTACGCTCAGCTTTCCATCTATCATATTTCTCTATATTAGTTTCTTGCTGTTTTATCCATTTTTCGACTGAAAGGTCTTTAATAAGGATAATGTTCATTTTTTGAAAGAAACCAATGTCGTCTGGATGTGGTATATCACGTTTTGGTTCTTCTAATACTTTAGATAGATAATCTGGTTTTGGTTCAAGAACTATCTTATCTAAAAAATTTTCAATGCTTACTTTTTCTTTACATAAGGCATTTAGCAGAATATTTTTTAAATTATTAATTAACAAAAGAGTATCATTCGTTATTTTAACAGACCATTCTTTTTTATCTAACAAGTGATATCTTTCAAGATTATGAATTACCTTATCAAGCAATTTTTTATAAAGATTATTCCAAGCTGTTTTGCCCATATTTTTTTTAGTTACAATAAAATCTATTTCCCAAGCATCATAAGATTTATCCATACTTAAGATTTCCTCGAATTATTCTGAAATTTACTTTTTTTTGCAAAATAATATAACGGGAATAACCCTAAAATTATAATTCATTTCAAGAGACCTTCTTTTGTTATAATAGATTT
>JAGGZS010000029.1 GCA_021161885.1 bacterium | reverse complement strand
TGCATATTCTGACTTTAGGAATCCCGTTTTTATTTTTAACGATTTTTTTGTTTCTATTTAATGATAAAAGCAAATGAGATCCTCTTAAATTCAGATCGTCAATGCCGGATTTATTTAAGAGTTTTTTTACATTTTCTAAAGTCAATATATATTCATTTTCGTGAATATATCCTTCCCTGTAAGCCCGTAACGCGTTAATGCCCGTATAATAAGTTTTATCTGCTCTGGCCAGTTTTTCATCAGGACCGTTCCAGTACCCCCATATAGCAATATATTCATGGTCGTAAGATAGCAACGGCAGTCCATCGGGAGTTTTGTGTTTTTTATGGTTTTTATATCGTGTTTCGTCAAAAAAGTTTTCAGAAATTTCAGTTTTAAATCCTGTCATATAAATTGCCCGCGGATAAATAGTAGGTATATTTTTACGGTTTAATTCAATTGCGATAGCCACTTCCTCAAACGGACTGTTAAACCCAAACTCTATAATAGATTTTTCATCTTCTTTAAACGGATCTAAATCAGGCGTCATTCCGACTTTGGATATTTTCCATATTATGTGGATATTATCTTTTGTAATCGTATAATAACTTTCATTGAAAACCGATATTTTTGTGCGCTTGGTTTTTTCCCATCTTTCCGGCAGGAAAAAGTCAAACAAATAAGGGTCAGCGCCGACAACCCACAGCCGTCCTTTAGTGCTTTCAACCTGTCCGTAAATATAATCTACACCGAAATGATTAACACGATGCAAATGCGGATGAAATTCATGGATGTCCTTATGAATAAATCGTTTTGACTGCCGTTCATGGTATTCCAGCCGTTTAAATTTTTTAACCTCCTCTTCACATTTTTCTGTCCGTTCAAGAAGCTCAAAATCAATAAGCGCGCTAATTGGATATTTATTTCTGTCGCAAACAGGGTTACTTTGGTTTTTATTAGACCTTATTATAATATGATGAGGTTTATTATCCCTTACGATATACCCTTTTTCCCGCAGATTTTTATTAGAGGCGATTGTTAGTTCTTCCATAAGAGCTGTATCGATAATTTTCATCCGGCAGGCTTGTACAGCGTCTATCCCTTTAATCCATTCATAAATAACGGCGTATGAGCGGTTCATATCTATTTCTATTTCAGTGTGGCCGGAAATAATTTCTTCCATTTCATATTTACGGCGTCCCATTCTTTCCAGATCATTTTTTTTCGCCGGC
Source organism: bacterium (assembly GCA_021161885.1). Taxonomy (GTDB): domain Bacteria; phylum Auribacterota; class Auribacteria; order Auribacterales; family Auribacteraceae; genus JAGGZS01. The sequence goes on along the minus strand of JAGGZS010000029.1, from coordinate 3,701 downwards.
ACATATATTGCTAAAGGCTTATGGATAACGGTCGGCTTATTTGAATTTTTATATATGGCATTTCTTAATTCCATTACAAGACAGAATTCTTCAAAAGGACTATTAAAGCGGGTGTCGTCAAATTCATCGCTTTCTTCACTTCCGGGTATAACCTGTCCCATTCTATTCCATTTTACAACTATTTCTTTGTTTTTTCCCTGAACTTTTTTTGTCTTAACCCGATATACACAGCTTGTGCCGGATAGGCGTTTGGAATTATTAGCATACCAATTTTTATCTGTATAAAAATTCTGGGGCATCAATTGGTTGATAAACGGAAGCCCTAATTGCGTTACATACAAATCGCTTTTATCCGCGCATTTTATATGGGCATACTCAACGTCTAAGATGCGAACTATGGAATATTTATCATGGTTTAACTTTGAAAAATACCATTGCTTAAGTTTTTCGCTTTTTATCATAAATACAGCCTTTAATGTTTATCTTTTATTCTCATTAACCCGCATATTATAAATTACGCAGTGCCAATAAGACAACTTATTTTTTTATAGATATTGCTGTAGTATTTATCATCAGAGGAATGAAACATAGAAATTGAAGAAGGTTTGTTTCTCAACCGCAAAAAAATCAAATAATCACAGTTATATAAAATTCTGCGATTTAGTATTTGCATTGTAATTTGCATGTATCCGTGATATATTTAAAATTAGATTGATTGACTGCTGAAAAATATTTTTTATATACAAGGAAAAACACTGTATGAATAATCGTACGCAACGAAACCTCGGAGAACAGCCTATAACTAAAATCATGGAAAAACATAATCTGAAACCGCATGATATTGTTATCGCGGCGACAGAGCAAATTACGCATAAAATGATAACACGAGCTGCCAAAGGCAGGAAACTCACTGCCCATGTGAAATTAAAAATTCTAAACGCGTTAAATAATTCCACAAAAAGGGACTACAAAATTTTAGACCTTTTCAATTATTAATAATACATATATAATAAACGAATTATTTTGAATATAAAAAAAATACGCTGTTAGAGAAGACCACTATAATTTAAGGAATATAATAAAAATATGCCGAACCAAAAAAGAAGAAAAGATGTACGGAATATAGCTATTATCGCCCATGTTGACCATGGTAAAACCACTCTTGTTGATGCCCTGCTCAAATATACAGGGGCTTATGAGTTTAAAGATGGTGAAGTTGCTATAATGGATTCTAATCCTCTTGAACGGGAACGAGGAATTACTATCCTGTCTAAAAACGCCTCTCTCGAATACAAAGGAGTCCAGTTTAATATTGTCGATACACCGGGGCACGCCGATTTCGGCAGTGAAGTGGAGCGTATCCTGAAAATGGTAGATGGAGTACTCCTTCTTGTTGATGCTTTCGAAGGACCTATGCCTCAGACAAAATTCGTTTTAAAAAAATCTCTGGAACTGCATTTAAAACCTATTTTGGTAATAAATAAAATCGATCGCCCAAACGCAAGGCCCGATGAAGTAGCCGATATGACATTTGACCTTTTCTGTAACCTTAATGCGTCTGACGAACAACTTGATTTTCCAATCGTATATGCTTCCGCAAAAGATGGATACGCGACTGTTGACATTGATGAACCCTGTGAAAATATGAAACCTCTATTAGAAACTATTCTGCATAGGGTATTACCCCCGGTTGCCGATCCGGATCAGCCTTTTCAAATGCTGGTTACAATGCTCGCGGCCGACTCATATGTCGGATGTATGGCAATAGGCCGTGTTTTTCATGGTTCGGTATCTGTTGGCGAACCGGTTGCTCTTGTAAAACGAAACGGCACTGTTTCAAGAGGCAAGGCTATAAAAATAATGAAATACCGCGGATTAAGCAGGGTTGAAGTTAAAGAGGCTGAAGCCGGCGATATTATCTCCATCGCGGGCATAGATGATGTCGAAGTCGGAGAAACATTAGCCTGTATTAATAATCCAAAAGGGCTGCCGGCAATAAAAATAGATGAACCAACTATCTCAATGAATTTTTCCCATAACACAAGCCCCCTTGCCGGCACAGACGGCGGACGGTTTCTCACATCAAGACATATACGCGAACGCCTTGAACATGAAGCTATGATTAATGTCGGCATTAAAGTTGAAGAAATTGATGGTGGCGAACGATTTAAAGTATCCGGACGAGGTGAACTGCACCTCGCGATACTTATTGAAACTATGCGCAGGGAAGGATATGAATTGGAAGTGTCCCGCCCACAGGTTATTCTTAAAAAAATGGGAAACAAAACACTTGAACCAGTAGAAGAAGTGGTAATCGATGTAGACTCTGAATATCAAGGCGCTGTTATGCAAGCCCTTGGAGCGCGAAAAGCAGAAACCAGAAATGTAACCATTTCAGCAAACGGATCAAGCCGTATGGAATTTGTTATCGCTTCAAGAGCGCTAATCGGGTTTAGAAGCGATTTTTTGATGATGACGCGCGGAAGCGGAATTATGTACCAGAATTTTTTAGAATACCAAACATATAAAGGCAATATGCCTACGCGCCAAACCGGTGTTCTTATATCTCATGCCAATGGTAACGCAGTGGCGTATGCGCTATATAATTTGCAAGCCAGAGGACGGATTTTCATCATTCCCTGCGTAACAGTCTACGAGGGAATGGTCATCGGAGAACACAACAAGGGCGGTGACCTTGTCATAAACGCTTTAAAAGGAAAAAAATTAACAAATATGCGCGCATCAGGGTCCGATGACGCTATTCAGCTCACTCCGCCGCGCGAAATTACACTCCAATTTGCTCTTGAGTTTATTGCCGATGACGAATTGGTTGAGATTACTCCGAAAAATATCCGGCTCAGAAAAATATATCTAACTGAAAACCAACGTAAACGGTTAAGCCGCCAACAAAAATAAACGGGATAATCGGCAACAACATAAACAATTTAAAAAAACACAGCAATTCTCAAATAAATTAGTTCTGTGCCCTATTTCATGGATTGAGTTATCCCTGAAATTGGAGTACTGAAAAGCTCATATATGCCTAATGGAAAATTTTTCAGCAGCATAGTTTATGTTACTTATTTTTTTTCAACCCAAATAATCTTAAAACCCCAATTATTAAAAGAATTATTGTAGCGGGTTCGGGAATAACTTGGAAATAAGTAGGAGAGTTTCCGTTTATCAGATCATCTATATAAGTCCCGTATTCTACTACATAACAACTGCGCGATGATGGTTCGTCGTCCCAGTAAGAGGCGTTATACATATACAAATAGTTTCCGTTGCCGTCGGAGTTGTTATTGTTCCATGCGTAAGGTTCGTCGGTAACCCATGCCCATGAATCGCCCGACCGATAACCGCCTATCCAGTAATGTGAACTTGCGGCAAAAGTGTTTCTTAAAAACTGGTCTTCGCTTGGAGATGTGCTTGTAACAAGATAACCCGGTAACCCGTTATATTCTCTTTGCGCCGCGATAGTACGGGCGGAAGCAAAACTTAAGTTTATCCAGACAAGTTCATAATAATGGTCTGTACCGGCAAAATAAATCGGCGCTGCATTAGAATTTTGTAAATTTAAAAAGACAAATCCTACAACAAAAACAGCTGTTAAATAAATTTTTGATTTCATCAATCAAAATCCTCCTTAGTTAATTTTTTTATTATAAAAATGTAATATAAAATTATTGCTACTATATAAG